>JBDLIV010000481.1:0-1906 GCA_039714675.1 Thermodesulfobacteriota bacterium | reverse complement strand
ATCTTCAAATTTTGTTCCCTTGGCAATTTTACCTTTTCTGTCTCCTTTATCAGGATTATAGATATAACCACAATTAACTGTCTGACATTGATACATTTCATGGGGCTCTGCCATTTTCATCTCCTTTTATCAATTATATTCAATACAAAAGTGTCTCAACAGGCTGTTACAAAACGCTAATTAGACCTAATTCAATATCTTTCAAAAAGCATGCCACATTGTCGTAGACACTTTACAATTAAAATTCAAATTTTCCTGACCTGTCAAAAAGGCTACCGGTTTAAAGACCAGTCATAATCCAGGTATCTAATGGTCATATTGCCTTTTTTCAAATTGAGTTCTGCTTTTAATCCCATGGATGCATATTGCTGGATAAACAAGAGAGGGTTGTCTGAAAAATCTTCCTTAAACCATTTAAAAATTTTACTGATAAAAAGAGTATCGCCTTTAAAAAAGGTGTTTTTTGGATCATTAATAAATTTTTTTGCCTGGTTGTCTAACTGGTTCTCCAGGATACTGCTTTCATATGGCTCATTCAAAAGCGAAGGACAGCTTTTCGATGCACAATTTATGGCAAAATGGACACGGGGATCTTTAAATTCAGGTCTAAGGATATCGTGCTCAATATAATCAAGGGAAACTCTTCTTTTCTGGAGTAAAATAAATTTCTTGCTCCAGGGATTGGAGAAAAATTCGCCGATCTCCTTAATGGAATTAATTCCGGGAAATTTTGTCAATACAAGTTTTATGGTAAATGCATTATAAGCATTGATGTAAAAAGCAAACCGTCTGTTTCCAGTAAGAGACTTAACATCAGTTTCACTCAAAATGGCGAGATACTTGTCCAGCAAGGCTTCATCTTTTTTAAACCCGTCATAATTCACTCTATTATTAATGACATGTTTTTTTAAAAGCAATGCATAAACAGTGTTGTCAATATCTCCCCTGGCCAGGGAAAAACTGCCGAAAAACAGACTGCAAGCCATAATCAAAATAAAATATTTGAATATTGTCTGCAGCACAGATAAAACCCCTTTAAAAAAACTGAAATATTTTTCTATTGTTCAAAATCAGGGTGTTGTGGGTTGCTAATCCCGGCCTTGCTAACCTGCATCATAAGTACATGAGGTGAAATCTATCTCTGCCCCGCATTTATCGCATTTATGTTTTTTTTCAAATTCATCTGAAAAAATTTCTTTGGTTGCATTACATTTAGAGCAGGTACAGGTAAAGGATTGCAAATTTTTAAACTGTTCGAAACCTGGGCAGTGTTTTGGGGTTGTTTCTTCCATAGTATTCTCCTTTTGCTGTTAATTATTAGGCATTAACTCTGCTGATAATTATTCAGTTTTTTTGACGTCATTGTCAAGTTAAAACAAAAAATATTTTAAAAGGAACTCTTCCTGAGAAATATAAAATATAGATTGAAAAATGAAATAAATCTGGATATTATATTAAGTGGCCTTTGATATTACGATATAAAAAATATCAATGATTGATAACCATTTTTACAATTAATTTTAGTTAAGATTAAGGGGGTAAACATGGCACAATTAGAAGGAACACAAACCCAAAAAAATTTGTTAAAAGCTTTTGCAGGGGAATCACAGGCACGTAACCGATATACCTACTTTGCTTCAAAGGCAAAGAAAGAGGGTTATGTCCAGATTCAATCTATTTTTGAAGAGACTGCAAACCATGAAAAAGAGCATGCTAAACGATTGTTCAAGTATCTGGAGTCAGGTGAAGAGCTTGAAATCACAGCAGGTTTTCCAGCCGGTACTATTGGAGAGACAGTGGACAATCTCAAGGCTTCTGCTGCCGGTGAAAACTATGAGCATACATCCATGTATCCGGAATTTGCAGCTACGGCAAGAGAAGAGGGATTCAATGATATTGCAAAAAC
>JBDLIV010000480.1:0-1912 GCA_039714675.1 Thermodesulfobacteriota bacterium | reverse complement strand
ATAGGATGTGAGCCAGGTAACCTTCTCGCCATTTTTTTTCATTTTATAAAAATCATGGATTGCTTTTTTCTTTGACATTTTTCTCTCCTTTTTTATAACTGTTCATGATTTAATTGATATTAGAGCTGCGTCAATGGGCCACCCCTGGTCAGGTTTTATCTCTGCATAAACTATAAAAGTCTCGATTTTCCCCATGCCCGGAATTGTTGCAAGCTTTTCCTTGATAAGATCGCCAAGATCACCAAGCTCCAGAGCAACAACATGCAGAAGATAATCAAATCTGCCGGTAATATGATAACATGCCCTAACATTGGGAATATTTTTTATTTCATTTTCCAGTATCTCAATATCCTTTACCCGATGCCGGTCAAGGGAGATACAGGCAAAGCCCTGGGCTTTGAGCCCAAGTTTTTCAGGGTCCATTACTGCCCGATATCCTTTAATAATTCCCTTATCTTCAAGTTTTTTAACCCGGTCCAGCATGGTGGATGGTGCAAGCCCGGTCTCTTTGGCAAGTTCATAGTTCTTTTTCCGTCCATCCTTCTGCAGTGCTTTTAAAGTGTTTCTGTCAATATTGTCCAAGGCATCTCCAAAATTAAATTTGTTATTATATTAAAAAAATAAAATTCAATTCGATAATCTATTAATTATACCGAATAAAATTGCAATGTCAAGTATAGATACTAAATAAATTTGTTAGATTGCCTTAAGACATCAGGCATGCCTGTATTTTATAATATTGAAAGTTAATATATTAATAAGAATAATTAAAATTTTAAAAACTATTTTTAAAAGCTGCAATTATAAAACTGTTGATAATATAAATAATTATGTTATATTCATGCAGGTTATAAGATCTATTTTAAACAACAGGAGGAAATGTATGCCTGATAAAACAGGTACAGCAAGCAAGCACATTATATATAAGAAAATAAGAACAGATATTATCACTGGTAAAAAGAAACCCGGTGAAAGGCTGTCCATTGATATTTTAAAAAATGATTTTGGGACAAGTGTAACCCCTGTCAGGGATGCGCTGCAGATGCTTAACCAGGAAGACCTTATAACCATAAAGCCCAGATCTGGTTATTACGTTGCCAAGGTTTCCTTAAAAGAACTCAATGATATGCTGGAACTCAGACAGATATTAGAACTTGCTGCAATAGAGCGTGCAGCAGAAAAGATTAATCCCAAGCAGATTGCTGCTCTTGAAAAGGTACACGCAGGCTACACAAATGAAAATGATGAAACATATTCACGCTACACTAAAGAAAATCGCAATTTCCATTATATGATAGCTCAAGCTTCGGGCAATCATGAGCTGGCACACCAGATAGGACATATTCATGATCGTCTGGCACGTTTTACAACCATTGTTCGCTCTGGAAAACATATGATTGATATTCATGGGCGGCTGATTGAACATTTAAAAGCCCATGACCCTGCAAAGGCAAAAACAGCTTTGCAGGAAGAACTTGATCAGGGCAGAACAGCCATTATGGATAAAATCATGCAGGAAGAAGCCTCTTCCTGGCATATGGGAACAAATAGCTAAATCGACAGACTGTTACACAATCCCAATTTTCCCAATTTCGGCGTTGGAAAAATCAATTTGATCCTCGGAATACTGCATGTATGCCTGTGGTCAAATTTATTTTCCGCCTTGAACTTGAAAAAATTTGCATTATATAACAGCCTGTCGACGCAAATTTTCCTTGTGAATCAATGAATTGATATACTATAAAATAAAATTGATATATCAATTTTTTTTAAAACAATATTTAAAAATACATTGACAATATTTATTTGAAACATTATTCATATTATATGCTTGTTATGATATAAAATAACAAAGTTTTAAAACATATTGAATAAATTTTACCTCTGGATAGTGACATATGAGTCTGACAAA
>JBDLIV010000479.1:0-1919 GCA_039714675.1 Thermodesulfobacteriota bacterium | reverse complement strand
TTTGATTATCAAAGATATTTAAAATTAAAAAAAATATATGGTTCTGCCTGGACCGGGACAGATAAAATCGAAATTTTAACTAATTATACTCAATTAGATTTTTCCTCTAAATTTATAAGAAAAATAGAGGAGTTGAGGAGAAGATATTTCTTTTTTATATTAAACCAGACCAGTTCTTCCAACCCCGGGAAAATAATGGCTTCTCTTATTACCGGGAAAAAAGAGATTATTTCACTTGAGATAAGGGATCTGTTTTCCAAGGCAGGCATCAGTCATCTTCTTGCTATTTCAGGCCTTCATCTCTCCATTGTCAGCTTACTGTTTTTTTCTATCTTTTATAGATTATTTTCATTTGTACCAGCACTCTTAATTTCAGGAAAATCAAAAAAAATTGCAGGGATATTAAGTATTGTGCCTTTGATACTGTATGGTGTTTTTACTGGATTTTCTCCATCATGTCAGCGTGCACTTATAATGATAATAGTTCTTATCTTTTCTTTAATTCGGGAAAAAGAGAAAGATATTATTTCAAGCCTATCTTTTGCTGGAATATTAATATTAATTATGGATCCTGCCGCACTGTTTTCCATATCATTTCAATTGTCATTCTCTGCTGTTGTTTTTATAATTTATGGAGCTTCTTTACTAAAACACTATTC
The DNA here is from genome assembly GCA_039714675.1 of Thermodesulfobacteriota bacterium. Classification (GTDB taxonomy): domain Bacteria; phylum Desulfobacterota; class Desulfobacteria; order Desulfobacterales; family Desulfobacteraceae; genus Desulfobacula. Next base: position 1,260 of record JBDLIV010000479.1, on the reverse strand, counting down.
ATTAATGCTGCATAATAATATATGGTCAAAACTGGGTTTAATGGTGTTTATAACTCTATTTGCAGGTCTTGGGACATCGCCTTTAACAGCACACTATTTTAATGTTGTATCGACAATAGGGCTTGTATCAAATCTTATTGCCATACCTGTTTTGGGATTTATTGTCCTGCCTCTTGGACTTGTGTGTCTGGTCTTATTTTCATGGCTCCCGGCATTTGCAGGTTTTATAATTCAAGTGTGCAGTCAGCTTATTCTGTTTTTAATGAAGTTTGCTCAGTTACTTGTTTATCTGCCTTTTTCCTGGTCAAGGGCAATTACATTGCAATGGCTTGAAATTGTTGCAATTTATATTGGCTTTTCTGCCCTGTTTTTAATTTTAAAGGGATATAAAAAATCTTCCATTGCAGTATTAGTTTTAAGCTTTTTACTGGTTATCTCCAATTTTGTAAATATCAGTTCAAACAAAATGTCTGATAATAATTTGCAAGTTACAATGATTGATGTAGGGCAGGGCAGCAGCACTCTTATCCAGACACCGGGAGGCAAAAATATATTAGTGGATGGGGGTGGGTTTTCTGATATTTCAACATTTGATACTGGCAGATATATCATTGCCCCATTTTTATGGAAAAAAAGAATAAAGACAATTGATTATGTGATTTTAACTCATCCTGAGTCTGATCACTTAAATGGTCTGCTTTTTATCCTTGATAATTTCAGTGTTAAAACTTTGATTAAAAACAGTGATTCAAGGGATGCAATCACCTATGACACCATGATGAAAATCTGTAAAAAACATAATATTAAGATATACAATCCTTTGGAACATGATAAAAATTTTGATATCAACAGTGTTAAATTAAGATTTTTTGACTCTTCAAAAGAGATTTTTTTATATAATCTTAATAACAATTCCCTTGTTTTTAAATTGGTTTATAATAATTTTTCAATGCTGTTTCCAGGTGATATACTCAAACAGAGAGAAAAAAACTTAAGCAGACTAACGGGTATTGATCTTCATTCTGATGTCATTCTGGCACCCCACCATGGAAGTGCATCGTCAAGCACAAAAGTTTTTCTTGAAAAAGTATCCCCTGCAAGTGTAATAATATCCTGTGGCTGGCATAATAGATATGGTTTCCCTGATGATAAGGTTTTAAAGAGATATAATGCAATGGGAATTAATATATTCAGGACTGATGAAAATGGAGCTGTTTTTGTTTCAAGCGATGGTAATAATTATAAAATAAACACTTTTAG
>JBDLIV010000478.1:0-1925 GCA_039714675.1 Thermodesulfobacteriota bacterium | reverse complement strand
TCCTGGCTTATATTGCTGGAACTCGTTAAATAATTTTACTTCAATTTTCACACCAAACCAAGTTTTTCAAGTGCTGCCTTTGTGGGTACACCATCATTTGTCCAGTCTCGTATCTGGTAATACTCATCCAGCATTGAGTCGAGATGGCATACTTTACCTTTTGCAGGACCTTTTGGCATTGGAGTCTGTGTCAAACGTTGAGGTAAAGAGTCATTTTTCCGGGTGAATCCAGCTTTTGTTAAAAACTGTCTTTCAGCATTTATAATCCTCTCTCCTGCCTGCATTAACTCTTCCAGAGTATAATCAGCTCCAGTGGCTGCATTTAAATATTCCAGGATACCAGTTGGTTCTACACTTAATTTCTTTTCAGCAAGATTTCTCACAGCAAAAAATATACACAATCCTGCTGCATCAATAATGGCTGACAAATTTTGAAAAGAGATGGTGGGTGCGGCTTTCCCTTTCCATTCATGGGGATCCACAGGTTCTGGAATGCCAAAAAGCTCAAAGTAGGCTGGATCACCACGCATATGGGAACCACCGATGGGTGATGTGGCATAGGCAAGTCCCATGGCCTGGGCACCGCGGGGTTCATAGCCGGGGAATTCCTGCTTTTTAGATGTCATGGACAACTCTGGATGTCCGTATTGATCTGCAAGGCGAAAGCTGCCCTGGGCAAGTTGATCTCCAAAGCCTTCCCGATTACCGGTTTTATTGGCAAGTTCAACCAGAGCACTGGCATCGCCCCATTTAAGATCAAAGCCAATCTCTTTTTCTGTTATATATCCCCGGTCAAAAAGCTCCATGGCACAGGCAATTGTAGCACCCATGGTAATGGTGTCCATTCCCAGCTCATTGCAGATATAGTTTGCCTTGGTAATGGCAGCAAGGTTGTCCACCATGCAGTTTGAGCCCATGGCATAAACAGTTTCATATTCAGGGCCTTCGCCCTCTCCGGCAAATTTGGGGTCTTCAACCTTTGTTTTACGACCGCATCCGATTGGACAGCCATAACAGGCGCTGTTGGTTACAAGGTATTTTTCAGTGAGTTTTTCACCATGAATGCTGTCCCAGCCATCAAAGGTTCCCTGCTGCCAGTTTTTTGTTGGCAGAACACCAAGATGCTGGGTTGCAACGACTACACCGGCAGTGCCGTTTATGGTCAGTCCTAATGGTGTTTTTTTAGCTTCTGCCTTGAACAGGTCAAGGATTTTCTTGTTAAATGATTTAAACTTATCTTTGTCTGCCAGTTCTATTTTTTCTTTTCCACGCACAACAACAGCTTTGAGGTTTTTTGAACCCATGACAGCTCCGACACCTGACCTTCCTGCTGCACGGTCTTTATCATTCATGATGGAAGCAAACAGAACCTGTTTTTCCCCGGCAGGACCAATACAGGCAACTTTGGATTTTGTATCTGTTTCCTGCAAGAGCTGGTCTGTTGTTTCATGGGTGGTTTTACCCCAGAGATGCCCGGCAGGACGCAGTTCAATACTGCCATTATCAATATTCAGATATACCGGCTCTTTTGCCTTGCCTGAGAAAATTATTGCATCAAAACCTGTTCTTTTAAACTCTCTCGGGAACATCCCTCCTGAGTTGGAGCAGGTTATTGCACCGGTCAAAGGAGATTTTGTCATCACCATATAACGGGCACCGGTTGGAGCGCCGGTTCCGGTCAAAGGTCCTGTAGCCATTACAATCATATTTTCAGAAGAGAGAGGATCACATTTGGGATCAAGCTCTCTGTTCAGATAATAAATTCCAAGACCTCTTCCACCAATGTAGTGTTTGGCAGCTTCAGGATCTAATTGCTCTTGTGTTATCTTTTGTTTGTTTAAATCAACTCTGAGGATTTTCCCCATCCATCCGCTCATAATTTTTTACTCCTTGATGTTAAATTTTAAATTCACACCGTATAAATA
>JBDLIV010000477.1:0-1938 GCA_039714675.1 Thermodesulfobacteriota bacterium | reverse complement strand
TTCATAACTCAATCATTTCCACGGGATGTTTAACCTTTAAATTGTCATTTTTCTTTAAATTTCCTGACAGATTGATCCTGCACACAGGGCAGTCTGTGAGCCATATTTCTGCACCTGTCTTTTTTGCATTTTCAATTTTTCCATTAACAATCTCCTTTGAAACTTCAGGATATTCATAAAAAAATGTTCCGCCGCCTCCACAGCATTCATCTGCATCAACAGCCCTGATATAATCAAGTCCCGGCATATTTTTTAATATTGTTTCACTGTTTTCAGGGGATTGCGGACTGTTTTTCAGATGGCATGGCAAATGGTAGGTTACTTTGGTTTGATCTGCGCTGCTTTCATGCTTTAAAATATCTGATTTTAAATTTTCCAGACTTTGCGCCAAATTTGTACTGCCTGACTCCTGGAGGACAAAAGACATTATATCAATCACCTTTGAAGAAATTTTACCAATAGTTTCAGCTGTTTCAGGATTGAATTCATTTTCTAAAGCAGGGTATTCATTTTTAAGGGCTGATCCGCAGGTGGGACAGTCAACAATAATCGCCTTTATATTGTCCTGTTTGAAATTATCAGGGTTCAGACATCTAATATTGGTTAATATATTTTTTCTTGCCTTATCTTTTGCTCCATGGAAAAGCAGAGGGATGCCGCAGCAGGTCTGTTTTTCAGGAATTATGACTTGATAGCCCATGCGCTTTAAAATATTTATTGTGGCAAAACCAGTTTTATCAAAAAGATAGTTTGTGGCACACCCTGTAAAATATAGAACACTTCCTTTATTGCCTGTTTCAGGAATATTGGTTTCAGACCTGCAGGTTTCAGCTGCAGCCTCTCTGAATGGTCTTTTATTTAATTTGGGGAATCTTTTTAAGGGGATATTTCCAAGATCATATTTCTCAAAAAAAATCTGCGGGGTTATTCTCTGTCCAAATTTTGCAAAACCTGCAGCAAACTTTATCCGATATTCACTGGCAAGAAGATAAACAAGACTTTTTATTGCAATCTTTTCGCCATGATCCTGCACCATTTTTGTTCTCATTTCCATGAATTTGGAATAGTGATTAATGCCTGAAGGGCAGATTGCAGCGCAGGCGCCGCACATCAGGCATTTTGAAATAATCTCCTGTAAACCGGGCGATGAAATCAGCTCTTTGTTATCATAATATTTGATTAATTGAAGCCTTGCCCTTGGAGAAGCATGCTCCTGCAGTGCAATTTTGTATGTTGGGCAAACAGAGAGGCACAACCCGCATTTACTGCAGTTTTGCAGTGTATCTAATCTCATTTCAGACAAATTTTCCTGGATTAAGAATGCCATCAGGATCAGCAGCATTTTTTATTACAGACATGAACTCAATGTCATCCTTGCTCATGACAAGGGGAAGAAATCTTGTTTTGGCAAGCCCTATACCATGTTCTCCTGACAGTGTACCATTAAGATCAATGGCAGCCTGCACAATTTCAACAAAGGCTTTTTCCACATTTTCCCACTGTTTCTTATTATTTCTGTCAGCAGGTATCATGGGGTGCATATTGCCATCACCTGCATGGGCAAGTATTCCAACCTTAAACCCGTATTTTGTCGCTATCTCAACGGTTTTTCTGATCATTGCAGGAACTTTACTCACAGGAACAGTTACATCTTCTGACAACAGATCAGGAGCAAGCTTTGCAAACACTCCATAGGCTGACCTTCTTGCTGTCCACAGTTTTTCTCTCTCTTCTGCTGTTTTTGCCTCCTGTATGGAGACAGCGCTGTTGGCTTCAAGTTTTTTATAAATCTTTTTTATCTCTTTTTCACACGCCTCTTTCACACCATCAATCTCTATCACAAGAGATCCTTCAGCCTCCCTTGGCAGACCCAGGTTTGCAGAATCTTCAATGGCATTAATGGTTGTTCTGTCCAGAAGCTCCATGGCCACAGGAAGA
>JBDLIV010000476.1:0-1944 GCA_039714675.1 Thermodesulfobacteriota bacterium | reverse complement strand
GGCAATACCAAATGAGAGTGCACCAAGACCAAAGATTTTTACAGAACTTGGAGTGAGAAAAATGTCTCCCTGGGTGCTTGCGCCCACTGTAACCCCCAACAGGATGGTTGCGGTATCAATAACAGCATTTCTTGCTGTCTGGGCAAGCCTTTCCGTTACAACTGCCTCTTTTAACAGATTACCGAAACAGAGCATTCCAAGCAAAGGCAGGGCAGCAGGAGCCAGAAAACAGCAGAGAAGAAATGCAACAATGGGAAAAATTATTTTTTCTCTTTTGGCAACTGTTCTTGGTTCTCCCATTCTTATCAAACGCTCTTTTCTGGTTGTCAAAAGCTTCATAATAGGGGGCTGGATAACAGGAACCAGGGCCATATATGAGTATGCTGCAACAGCAATGGGACCTATCAGATGGGGTGCTAATTTTGCTGTAAGAAAAATTGCCGTCGGTCCATCAGCACCACCTATTATTCCAATTGAAGATGCTTCATTGGGAGCAAACCCGAGAGCAAGAGCTCCAAGGAATGTAATGAATATACCTGCCTGGGCAGCAGCCCCTAAAAGCATTAGAACCGGTCTTGCCAAAAGGGTTGAAAAATCTGTCATAGCCCCTATGCCAAGAAAAATAAGAGGAGGATATATCCCTTGTGTCACACCAAAATAGAGATAATGGAGAACTGAATTATCTTCATAAATACTTAAACCCAATCCCTGGAATACAGGAATATTTCCCATGAGAATACCAAATCCAATGGGAACCAGAAGCAATGGTTCATAGTCTTTAGCTATTCCAAGATATATAAACACCAACCCCACAACAATCATGAGAAGATAACGGTAATCGTACAGGTAGTATCCTGTATTATGATAAAATTCTAAAAACAGCGCATCCATATTAATTATTTCCTGTTACTTGTCTTTTATTTTTACAGGGTTTTTCCACAAGTCTAAAATTTTGTGGAGTTGTGAAATCACAAAGGAAAGCATAACAAGGCCTGAAAATACTATTGTTACGCCAACAACAGCAATTGACCAGCCATTATTAGCATTAATTGCTTCTAATCCGTACAAAACTCTTCCTCCCTATTTTTTTGCAAATGGTGCAGTTTTATTAAGGTATTCCTGCCATTACTCCATGATGGTGTTTGCCATAATTGAATTTTCATGGATGATATCTAAATTTTCCTCATATCAAAAAGTGTTCCCAGCTTTTCAATGTCTACTTCTTCAAGATGTTCAAAAACAGGAGATTTTTTTAAGTTTCTTTGATAGTTCTCATTCTTACTCCAAAATATTTCAATTGCCAAAGTGGATCAATTTTGGATTGTAAATTATAGGATAGGAATTAAAACTAAAATTCATAAAGAATCGGGCTATTGACAAAAAAAGTCTCTTTGTTAATAGCCCAATCGCTTATCAACCATTTATTCCAATACTACTAAAATCGATTTTTCTTCAACAACATCACCTTTATTGCATTTGACTTCTTTGACAATGCCTGACTCGACTGCAACTACAGGCATTTCCATTTTCATCGCCTCAAGGATAACAATCTCGTCTCCTTTATTTACATTTTCATCTGTCTTAACCTTTACATCAATAACTTTCGCTCCCATAGGAGCAGTAATTTCAATCATAGTCATACCTCCTGATTGTCTTTTATGTTAAAAATCGACTACACTAATGGTTTTATATTTCAAGAGCCATTAATTCCTCTGCAAAAATTATTTGGCCTTTAAATATTTTAGATACATCAGATATTCCTTTTTCTTTATAGCCCGGTCTATCGAGCCCTGGACCCTGATGTGCCAGTATAAGCTTTTTAACGCCAGCTTGCTTTGCCATTCGGGCAGCATCAATGGTTCCGGTTATCATTTTCGTTTCATTATCTCCCATTGTCTCTTGATTGTCCCAGCAATGAATTAAAAGCGTGTCAACGCCTTCAGC
>JBDLIV010000475.1:0-1944 GCA_039714675.1 Thermodesulfobacteriota bacterium | reverse complement strand
ATTATTCATATTATATGCTTGTTATGATATAAAATAACAAAGTTTTAAAACATATTGAATAAATTTTACCTCTGGATAGTGACATATGAGTCTGACAAAACAATTTGGACAAATACTTGGTGTTGATTTGAAATCAGGACAGTGTTCTTTTTCAAGCTTCCCTGAAGATGCTGCAGGTTTTCTCGGGGGACGCGGATTTAATGTCTGGTATCTTTATAATCATCTAAAAACAAATACAGATCCACTGGCTCCTGAAAATATATTAATGCTGTCATGCGGCCTTTTAACAGGTTCATCTGCCCCAACTTCGGCAAGACTGCATATAAATGCCCTCTCTCCTTTGACCGGAATCCTGGGAAGCTCAAATATTGGAGGTTATGCCGGTGCATGGCTGAGATCATGCAACATTGCCTCAATTATAATTACAGGAAAATCTCAAAACTCTGTTTATTTATATATTGATTCAAAAGGCGCACATCTAAAAGATGCATCCCATCTTAAAGGTATGGATGTATTTGAAACCCAGGATATCATTAAACAATCCCATGATAATAAAAAACTAAAAATTCTTGCAATAGGCCAGGCAGGAGAAAGCAAAATCAGGTTTGCCACAATAATGAGTAGCAAAGACCATGCAGCCGGCAGAACCGGGATGGGCTCTGTGATGGGATCAAAAAATCTTAAAGCCATAGTAATTGATAAAGGAAGTCATAAACATTTCCCTGCTGACACCCCATCAAAAAAAGATATAGTAAAAAACTATATATACAGGATCAAACAATCACCCGGATTTGATTTTTTTTCAAAACACGGAAGTGCAGGATATGTTAAATGGGTCAATGATTTTGGCATCATGGGCAGTAAAAATTACAGCCAGACAAAAGTTGACAACATTGATAAAATAGATACCAGGCAGCTTGAAAAAAATATCGTCCGATCGAGCGGTTGTTTTCGATGTCCAGTCCAGTGTAAAGCTGACCTTAAATTAGATGGAATGGGAAAAGATAAAGTTTTTACAAAGCCGGAATTTGAACCCATGATCAATTTTGGCCCAAAATGCGGTCTTAACGATCTGAACCAGATTATTAAATTGGATAATCTTTGCTGCCGCCTGGGTATGGATACCACATCAACTGCTTCGGTAATTGCCTTTGCCATGGATCTATTTGAAAAAAAAATACTGCCTGGTGATTTACCCAGTGATTTAATAGGAGATCTTGATCTCTCCTGGGGCAATGCCAAAACCATGGAAAAACTTATTTATCAGATGGTGGATGGCAAAGGGCTTGGGAAAATATTGAGCCTTGGTGTTAAAAAAGCAGCTGAACTTATAGGTAATGGTGCATCAAACTATGCTTTCCATGTCAAGGGGCTGGAACTGACAGCCTACCATCCGGGCGCCATAATGGGAACTGCCCTTGGGTATTCAGTATCAAGCCGTGGCGGTGATTATAACAATGTGTATGCCTGTCTTGAATACAACTGGACTAAAACCCAGGCAGAAAATGAGTTTGGAACCTCTCAGGCAGTGAATATCAAATCTATTCTGGCAAAAGGCAGGGTGATAAAAAAGGCTGTAACTACCAATATAATCGTGGACAGCCTTGGCCTTTGCAAGGTCCCTGTATTATCTCTTCTTGGATCGTTTAATCTTGAAAATGAAGCAGATTTAATAAATGGATTAACAGGTATGAATATCTCAAACAGTGACCTTATCAAGACAGGGGAAAAGGTTGCTGCAATTGAAAAGCTTTTCAATATCAGACATTCTAAAGGAGATATTAAAGACAGACTGCCTGAAATGTTCTTCAATAAAGACAAAAGCCGTGGGTTAACCCGGGAAAATTTTGAAACCATGTTGCAGGAATATTATCAAGCAATGGGGTGGGATGAAAAAGGTATCCCTTCTCAACAGGCTATATAATCTGGTTTCTGACCTTTAGG
>JBDLIV010000474.1:0-1948 GCA_039714675.1 Thermodesulfobacteriota bacterium | reverse complement strand
AATGTCTATTGGGCAGGTCTTTCTCTTCTGGAAATCATCCGTCATACTGAAAACTTAAGTGAAAGTTTAAAAGCTTTTGATCTTCTCTGGAGAAATTATAGGAAAACCATTGTCACCGGCCTTGCACTCAGCTTGATGTTGGAAGATAAAAAACTTAAAGAGAAGGTTATTTTTTTTGTAAAACCATATCTTGAATTAAATGTTGCAAATAAGTACCTTGCCGGACAAATTTATAATCATGCAGAGGAAAAATAGTTTTCATGTGGTTTAAAAAACAATTAAGCCTTTTGTTTCACTCATTTCAGGTCAGAATATTTCTTGCTTTGACAATGATTATAGTGATTGTTATTCCCGGTACAGGATATTTTTGCTATTTACAGGCAAGAAAAGTTTCTCAGCATCAAATGCAGCAATATGCGTTGGGAACTGCAGCGCAGATCTCAAAACGTGTGGAGTCATTTCTATCCCACCATACCTTTAATGTACAATTGATCAAATCTTTTTTTGAAAACAACCTCATTGATCACATGGATGATAAAGAGATTTTGAAATATTTTCACCTCTTTCGCAGGGATCATCCTGAATTTGTAAATATCAACTTTGGAGATGAAACAGGACGTTTTTTAATGGCACCTGCCCAGATTCCCCAGGTACATAAGATATTTGATCCAAGAGTAAGACCCTGGTATAGAGGAGCCATAGAGGCTGAAGGTTCATATTGGACTGATGTATATCTTTTTGCTTCCACCCAGAAACCCGGCATGACCGTCTCAGTACCCATTTATGATCAGACTTCTGCTCTTAAAGCTGTTTGCGGAATTGATATTGACATCTCATCTTTTTCAAAATTTTTAAAGGGAATGAAAATTGGACAACATGGATTTGCCTATATTTTTGAAAACAAAAATTCAAGAGTAATAGCACACCCAAGCCTGGTTCAACTTCCATGGGATAGCCAGCATATTGATCTTTTAAGGACATGCCTTAATGACCTTAAAAAACAGAAGAGAGCTTTTGGCATGTCAAATTTCCAGGGAGAAAATTTTTTCACAGCCTATACAGATTATCCGGAAAACAATTGGACGGTCGGCGTTACACTTCCTGTTTCTGACTTTCTTAAAAACATCCAATCCATAAAAAAAGCTATTGTCACCCTGGTTATTGCCGGTATGGTTTTATCAAGTTTTTTAAGCTATCTTTTGGCCATGACCATAGTAAGACCTTTAAATGAATTGAAAAATGGAATTGAAAGAATTTCCAATGGTGATCTTGAATATAAAGTTAAAATAAATGATCCTGATATTGCATCTACCCTGGCAGGCTCTTTTAACAAGATGGCTTCATCCCTTGAAGAGAGTTCCAAAGAATTAGAAAAAACATATGCAGAACTTGCCCAGAAGGAAAAACTTGCAGCAGTAGGACAGATGACCGCAAGTATAGCCCATGAGATTAAAAATCCTCTTGGTGTAATATCCGGTTCAGCACAAGTTATAGCAAATGCTGACCGCCCCATGGAGATGAAAGAGAAAGCAGCTCATTTTATTATGGATGAGGTGGAACGGCTGAATCAGACACTTACTTCATTTCTGGAATTTGCAAGACCTGCCAAGCCCGACTTTGTTAAGGTTGATATCACTAATCTTCTTGAAGAGATTCTTGTATCCTCTCAAGAGTTATATAATCAAAAAGGATATATCATTGATACAGATTTCCCATCCATGGTTCCTGCAATCTGGGCTGATGCAAATCAAATTAAAGAGGTTTTGTGGAATGTTTTTTTAAATGCTGTTGAATCCATGCCCAATGGTGGAGTTATTACCTTTAGAATAAGTATTGAAAAGTCGAGTCAAAAATTTAATCAACCAGAGGTTCCCACAAAAAAATTAACTCAAACATATCCTGATTACCTTATGGCTTCCATTACAGACCAGGGGTGCGGTATCAGTGA
>JBDLIV010000473.1:0-1956 GCA_039714675.1 Thermodesulfobacteriota bacterium | reverse complement strand
ATTGTCTCTCTTCTTCCAAGCCTTAACGCACCCACAGTGGCATCTTTATATCAATCTGACTGGTTTTCCGTGGAAACTATCATTGATACAAGACAGGTTCGCGATTTGATTCCCCAGCTGCTCAAAGCAGGTGCAGAAGGAATTATTGAATATTCATTAAATAAGGTGCTTTAAATGAAACCTGCCAGAAGATGTGAGAAAATAACACCTTTCATTGTTATGGAGATAATGGAGAAGATCCATAAAATGGAAAAATCAGGTATTGATGTTATCCACATGGAAATCGGGGAGCCTGACTTTAACGTGCCGGAATGTGTTAATCAAGCAGCTGTTAAAGCTTTATCAGCAAATGCTACACACTATACCCACAGCCTCGGTGATATACGACTTCGAGAAGCCATAAGCCAGTATCATAAAACAACATATAACACTATCATTGATCCAGACCGGGTTCTGATTACATCCGGCACTTCCCCTGGTATGCTGCTTTTGTTTTCTGCACTTTTAAATCCAGGTGATGAAGTTATTATTTCTGATCCCCACTATGCCTGTTATGCAAATTTTATAAATTATGTACAGGGTGTTCCTGTAACTGTCCCGGTCTTTGAGAAAGAGGGTTTTATATACACTCCCCAGGCAATACAAGATAAAATAACCTCAAAAACAAAGGCAATTTTTATTAATTCTCCTTCCAACCCCACAGGCAATGTTATTCCCAAAAAAAGAATGCAGCAGATTGTGGATGTTGCTAAAGAGAATAACCTTTATGTGGTTTCAGATGAAATTTACCATGGGCTGGTATATGAAGGCCAGGAGCATTCAATATTTGAATTTACAGACAAAGCCTTTGTATTAAACGGATTTTCAAAACTTTTTGCCATGACAGGATTGCGCCTTGGTTATTTAATAGCACCACCTGAATTTGTACGGGCTTTGCAGATCCTTGAACAAAATTTCTTTATCTGTGCCAATTCAGTGATTCAGCTTGCAGGAATTGCTGCCTTGAAACATGCTCATAAAGAGACTGAAGAGATGAAAGCAACCTATAATAAACGCCGCATCTATGTGATTAAACGATTAAAAGAGATGGGTCTCGGTATTACCATTGAACCAACAGGTGCATTTTATATCTTTGCCAATGCAAAACATATTTCCAATGATTCACTCAGTCTTGCCCACGACATCCTGGAAAAAGCCCATGTGGGAGTTACTCCTGGAATTGATTTTGGGGAAAACGGAGAAGGATATTTACGCTTTTCCTATGCCAATTCAATGGAAAACCTTGAAATAGGTCTTGACCGTATGGAAAAATATTTAAATGATTATTAAAAATGTTGAGTTTATTAAAAGTGCTGCAAAACCACACCATTACCCTGAACATGATTTACCTGAAATAGCATTTGCCGGGCGTTCCAATGTGGGAAAATCTTCTTTGATCAATACTCTGATTCAAAGAAAAAATATGGTGAAAACAAGTTCAAAACCAGGATGCACCCAACTTATCAATTTTTTTTCAATCAATGAAATCTTATCTTTTGTGGATTTGCCGGGATATGGATATGCCAAAGTTTCAAAAAAAATCAGGGCTCAATGGCAGCCTATGGTGGAACAATATCTTTCCATGCGCAAAAATCTTTATGGCCTGATTTTATTGATTGATATCAGAAGAGATCCAAAAAAAGAAGAGTTTGATTTGCTTGAGTGGCTCGAAGCCCATGAAACACCACATCTTGTAATCCTGACAAAATCTGATAAAATATCTAAAACCAAACAGAAAAAACGTTTCTTCTCCATATGTTCACAACTGCAGAGGGAAGAAAACCAGATTATCCTTTTTTCAGCCAAAACAAAAAAAGGCCGTGATACAATCTTAGATGAAGTTGAAAATTTAATAGAGTGGTATAAATAATTAACCGCCATGTACCCTAAAGGGCAGGAACTGGCGGATCTAATTTT
>JBDLIV010000472.1:0-1957 GCA_039714675.1 Thermodesulfobacteriota bacterium | reverse complement strand
CCTTTTGCAATAAGCCCTGCAATAACAAGAGAAGCACTTGCCCTTAGATCAGAAGCCATGACAGGTGCTGCCTGCAATTCTTTAACACCTCTGATGGAAGCAAGATTGCCGTTTTTTATGGAAATATCAGCGCCCATTCGCAATAATTCATTTGCATGTATAAAACGATTCTCAAAAACAGATTCATGGATCATACTGTTCCCGTTTGCAATTGTCATCAAGGTCATGAACTGGGCCTGCATATCTGTCGGAAACCCAGGATATGGAAGAGTTTTGATATCAATGCTTTGAATTGTTTTAGAACCAACTACCCTGATACTCTCCTTGAAAATTTCAATGGTTGCTCCTGCTGCTTTAAGCTTGTTTATAATACCACCGATATGATCTGGCTCACACCCTTTTATGAGTACATCTCCACAGGTGGCAGCAGCAGCAACCATAAAGGTTCCGGTTTCTATCCTGTCCGGTATAACTTTAATATCAGCAGGATAGAGTTCCTTTACTCCTTCTATGGTGATAATAGCAGTGCCTGCTCCCTCTATCTTTGCACCCATATTATTCAATGCCTGTGCAAGGGCAACTATTTCAGGCTCTCTTGCAGCATTTCTTAGAACACTTTTTCCTTTTGCAAGAGCTGCGGCCATCATTAAATTTTCAGTGCCGGTAACAGTTTGCATATCAAAATAGATTTCACAGCCTACAAGCCTGTCTGCTTTTGCTTCAATATATCCATGCTCTATACTGATGGTGGCACCAAGGGCCTCAAGACCTGAAATATGCATGTCTACAGGCCTTGCTCCTATGGCACAACCTCCCGGCAAAGATACCTTGGCATGGCCGAACCTTGCAACAAGGGGGCCTAACACAAGAATTGAAGCTCTCATTTTTCGAACAAGATCATATTCAGCTTCAATTTTATCAATAAAAGAACAGTCTACTTCAAGACAGCCTGGTGATAATACATTGCACTCCGCCCCGAGATCTTCAAGAAGAAGTCTTATGCTGGTTATATCCATAAGATCCGGCACATTGGTAAAACATATTTTACCATTAACAAGAATACTTGAAGCAATTAAGGGAAGGGCTGCATTCTTTGCCCCACTGATATTAACTTCTCCCTTAAGCTTTCTACCACCAGTGATTTGAATTTTATCCATAAGATGATCAGCCCTGCTATCTTTTAAAAAAAGTTTTCGCTAAAAGTGTCAAAACCCGCTATTTTTTTAGACCATTATTTATACTAAATTTCAATATAAATCAATTCAAAATTCGCTACTTAACAACCATTTTGAAGTATTAAATTTATTTGAAGTATATTTTTAGCCTGTTACATTTATGTTGTACTATTATGTAAAAAACTACACAAATTGAGTAAAAAATGTAACAATATCAAAATTTAATGGTGTGTTAACAAACAACTGAAACACTACATACATGGACGTTTTAAGCATAAATTTAAAATATTATATATTGGTATGTTAATTGCAAATTTTAACATTAAAGCATTAAACAAACTAAAATATTATATAACCTAAAATATAAGGAGGGTAAAATGGGAGAGTTTATCCGCTTAACAGGTATGGTTGTCGTCATGTTGCTATGGGTATTTTTTATGGCAATGGGTGAGGGAATTAAAAACCTTTTATTCAAGTGGAGATACAAATGGATTTTCTGAAAGTGATTGGTTGATATTTTCTCAGGTAAAAAACCTTTTCCAGCATTAACTTTTGAAGCATCTCCACCAACCAAGCAATATATAAAAAAACAAGAGCAGAAAGAACTCAAATCTGAGCAAGGAATGCCTAAAGAAAATTGTGAATAAATACTCAATTTTCCCTATTCTTTCTCCTTAAAAATAAAAAGGATTAACCGTTTTTGGTTAACCCTTTGTTTTTGATGGTACCTGGGACGAGAATTGAACTCGTACAGAGATTATCTCCGAGGGATTTTAAGTCCC
>JBDLIV010000471.1:0-1964 GCA_039714675.1 Thermodesulfobacteriota bacterium | reverse complement strand
AGGCCAGAATGTACCATCTGCAAGAAGGAAATCTTCTGAAACACCTTTCCAGTCTGCTTTGGTCATAAATCCGTTAAGAGGGCTGAATCCGCCGATACCCAGCATGATCAGGTCACCTTTCACCTGGGAAGAGATCTCAATCTTTTTAAGACCTTCTGCTTTTTTGATTTCTGCTTCAAGCTCTGCGCCTTCGAGTTTACAGCATACAAGTCCTTTTCCGCCATGTGGAGCTACTAATTTAGACATATACTTCTTTCTCCTTAGTTTATATATTAACCACCTATAATAGACCTTTGAAATAAATCAGAATTAAATATTATTCACAGGCCTTATTTAATAAATATTTGCATAAATATTTATTTTAAATTTTTAATAAAAAAAATTCTTTTCATGATTTAAATAGGAGTGCTTGATTTGTCAAGAATTTTATTCATTTATATGTAAAATCCTGGCAATTTCCTCCATTGAATCCACATTGAAATCTGCTTTCATGCCAGAATTTTTAAAGGCTGCAAACCCTACTTTGGCTGATGCTGCTGCCTGACCGTCATATTCTGAATCACCAATAAAAAGAATCTCATCTGGATTTAATTTATAATTTTCCAAAATTTTTATTAACTGTTCCGGATCCGGCTTTGGCCTTTTTACTTTTGCAGCTGTCATTACAACATCAAAATAACTTTCAAGATGGAAATCTTTTAAAATTTTTTCCATGGTATCTGTCCGGTTAGTTGCTATTCCTATAATATATCCACTTTTTTTTAATTTTATCAGAAGATCTTCAAACCCCTTTTCCATAATCATATACTCAATAAATTTATGATACCCGATATTTTGCAGGCAGGCATAAACTGCAGAAAGATCATTCATTTCAGAAAAGAGATATTCAATAGCTGCTTTTACAGTCATCATGTGAATATTGGTAAACTGGACGTCATTTAATTTTGGCTTATTAAATTTTTGTAAAACTTCATCATAATATTTACGGTTGGCAACAGCAGTATCAAACATCACACCATCACAGTCAAATATTATGGCTTTAATTTTTGAAATATTCATAATTTAACTTTAGCAGCTCCTGTCATTAAATCAGGAACCAGATTCCTTCTTTGCAATAAAATGGGCATACACTCTTATGGCAAGAGAGGGTCTATACTTAGAGTCGGTTTTAAGGGTCAACATGTCATAGATCTGTCCTGCCTTGTCTGACTTGGTTTTGACTCTGATTTTCCATGATTTTTCATCGCCTTCTGGGGCAATAAGGCTGGCCTTAATATCTGTATTCTTTTTTTGTTCCAGGCCAAGAATTGAAAATTGATATTTTTGAGAGGGAGTTATTTCTACCATGGTTTCCAGGGTTTCACCCTGAGTTCCCTGAAGATAAACCGACTTTGGTTTAATTGTAACAACTCTCTCAACCGCTCCTGTGACAGTTATTCTGAATTTTAATTTTTCAGGATCATCTGTCTGGACCAGAGTGACTTTTTTCATTGTCCTGCCGCCATAGCCTCCGGTTTTAAAACTTAAGCTTATTTTTCCTTCCCCGCCCGGGGGAATTTCCTTGTCAAAGGAGTGTTTGTCACAGCCTCAGGGAGGATTAACTTTGTTGATATGAAGAGGAGTGTCACCTGTGTTTTTGATTTTAAACTCATGGGATACATGTGCACCGTCAGGTACTGCTTCAAAGGTGAAAACAGGATTATCTATCACAGCCTTTGGCAGTGCCGCTGCCTGGGATGCCAGGGAAGACAATACAAACAGGACAGCAATTATAATATTTGTTTTTCTCATGATCTATTTCCTTTTTACCAAATTAAACATTAAAAAGCTGCTCATTAATCATGGAGCAGACTCCTTTTTCATGCTCTATTCTCTTTTTGTCAATGGACAAAACTTTAACAGCACCCATGAGAGCATTTGTTACCATAATATTGGGATATAGGTAAAACTGCTCTTTTGGCACT
>JBDLIV010000470.1:0-1967 GCA_039714675.1 Thermodesulfobacteriota bacterium | reverse complement strand
TGTTTTTATACCCTTGACCATTGGCGGCGGGATCAAGGATTATACAGATAATACCGGCAAAACATATACTGCCCTTGATGTGGCATCCCAATATTTCAGGTCCGGCGCTGATAAGATATCCATAGGCAGTGATGCTGTTTATATTGCAGAACAGTATTTAAAATCAAAAGAAAAAACAGGCACAAGCTCCATAGAACAGATTGCCAGAGTTTATGGAAACCAGGCTGTTGTGATTTCCATTGATCCTAAAAGGGTTTATATAAAATCTGCGGATGATGCAAAAAATCACCATGTATTTAAAACTCAGTTCCCAGGGCCTGACAATGAAGAGTATTGCTGGTACCAGTGTACTGTTCAGGGAGGCAGAGCTGCAAGAGATCTGGATGCTGTTGCTCTGGCAAAAGCCTGCCAGGAACTTGGAGCAGGAGAAATCCTTTTAAACTGTATTGATAAAGATGGATCAAATTCAGGGTTTGATCTTGAACTGATCAATGCTGTGAAAAATGCTGTCACCATCCCGGTGATTGCTTCAAGTGGTGCCGGCTGTGAAGCTCATTTTGTCAAAGTCTTTGAAGAGACTGAGGCTGAAGCAGCGTTGGCAGCAGGCATATTTCACAGAAAAGAAGTTTTAATTAAGGATGTTAAAACTCATCTTGCTGATCAAAATATAGAAGTAAGAACTGCTCCATAGATTTTCTTTGATCAAACTATATTGAACAACGCTTCAACTTTTTGTATATTCAGGAGTCATTAGCTGATATAAATTACAAATGGATACCTTTGGATTTACACAAAAAAAGTTTCTGTCACAATCTTATGAAAACCGGCAAAAGCATATTATTCAATGGCTGTCCGGGTTTTATAATAAATTAACTACAAATCGCGTCAACAAAGTATCATTAGATTATTTTACAGAGCAATATAACCAGGTTCTAAGCTGGATAGGAATGCAAGCCTTTATCCGACCTGAAGCCGACATCACAAGATTATGGATTGAAGCTGTCTCTGATAGAGTGCACTTTCACAGGTCATGTACAGGCAAACCAATACGTGATTATGATCTGCTTGAAAAAATTCAAACCAGGGATTCAGAATATTCTCGTGATTCAATGAATATTAATTGTCATATTGCTTTAGATGGCATGCGAAGCCTTTTTAATACCGGCTCTATTTTCAGAACCTGTGAAGCAGCAGGGTTTAATTCCATTATTCTTGGGAATACGCAAGGTAAAGAACATCCCGGTGTTCAAAAAACTGCTATGGGGGCCCATAAATGGATTGAGCAGGAAAAAACCAGTGATCTTGCCCAAAACCTGCTTGATAAAAAAGAAAATGGATTTCAGATTGTCGGGGTTGAAACCATGGAAGGTTCTTTTGCTTTTAATGATTTTGCATGGCAGAGAAAAACCATACTTGTTTTTGGTAATGAAGAGTATGGAATTTCATCTCATGTTATGGCTGTATGCGATGAAATTGTGCATATCCCCATGTTTGGCAGAAAGAATTCTTTAAATGTTGCCAATGCAGTTTCTGTTATATGCTTTCATATTGCAGGGTGTCTAAATTGACCTTTGAATAATATCCCCTTTTGCCCAATTGCCACGGAATATGAAAATGATAATCCTCAAAATACTTTATGTATTCCTCCGGTTATAATTTTCATCTTCCTTGCACTAAAACAAAATTGAATATTATTCAAAGGTCAATTGGATTATGCGGGTTTATATTTTAAGCCCTGAAAAGAGTCTCTTTTTTCAAGAGTATCCTGAATCATATTAAAGGTTTCCCTGTATCTGCCTGCCCACATGGGAGCCTGCAACTCATCTGCATGGGGGTCGCCTGTAATACGCTGGATAATAATATTGTCCGGCAGCAACTCTAAAAAATCGCACACAGTGTCCACATACTCTTTTTGTTCCATGGGAATATATTCACCTCTTTTCCACATTGTATCAAGTATGGTTCCT
>JBDLIV010000469.1:0-1974 GCA_039714675.1 Thermodesulfobacteriota bacterium | reverse complement strand
ATGGCCCGTTCAGTAAATGCTGAAGTTGTAAGTTCAACCTTTGATGAACCTTCGGAACGTCATGTCCAGGTGGCAGAGATGGTGCTTGCAAAGGCAAAAAGGATTGTAGAGCAGGGTCATAATGTTGTTATTTTGCTTGACAGCATTACAAGACTTGCAAGAGCTTACAATTCAGTAATGCCTCCTTCAGGTAAAATTTTGTCCGGTGGTGTCGATTCCAATGCCCTTGACAGACCTAAAAGATTTTTTGGTGCTGCAAGGAACATTGAAGATGGAGGCAGTTTGACAATCATTGCAACAGCCCTTGTTGATACAGGGAGCCGTATGGATGAAGTCATTTTTGAAGAATTTAAGGGCACGGGTAATATGGAACTTGTCCTTGACAGAAAATTAGCAGATAAAAGAATTTTTCCTGCCATTGATATGAATAAATCAGGTACAAGAAAAGAGGAATTGCTGCTTGATCCAATGGTTTTGAACCGGGTCTGGATTTTAAGAAAATTGTTGTCAAGTTTGAATCCTGTTGACAGTATGCAGTTTTTACTTGAAAAAATGGAAGGAACAAAGAATAATGAAGAGTTTATTGAGTTAATGAATTCATAGACCTTTGAATAAGATATATAAAGGAGTTTTAAGACAAATGAAAAAAGAAATACATCCAAAATACATTAAATCTACTGCATCTTGTGCGTGTGGTGCTACTTTTGAAGTAGGCTCAACAAAAGAAAATATTAAGGTTGAGATTTGTTCCAAGTGCCATCCCTTTTTTACCGGGAAGCAAAAACTGGTTGACTCTGCCGGTAGAATCGACCGTTTCAAAAAGAAATATGCTGGATTTGATGCATCTAAACTTGTCTAACACAAGTGATAACTGTTTGTTAAAAAAGGGGAGGGCCTATAAAGCCCCCCTTTTTGAGTTTATAAAACTATGATAGCAAAATTAAAAGGTATTGAAGAAAGATATATCAAGCTTGAGCATCTCTTGAGTGATCCTGCTGTTATCAGTGATCAAAAAAAATATCAGGAATATCTGATTGAACATGGCGAGTTAAATAAAATTGTTCCGGTTTTCAGGGTTTATGAGGGGCTTTTAGAAGAGCACAAGGAAGCAAAGGAGCTTTTAAAGGATGCTGATTCTGAAATCCGTGCCATGGCAAAAGAGGAGATCCCAGAGCTTGAATCCAATATCGCAAAAATAAAATCTGAACTCAATATTCTTTTAATACCAAAAGATCCCAGGGATGATAAAAATGTTCTCCTTGAGATTCGGGCAGGAACCGGTGGAGAGGAAGCAGGCATCTTTGCCGGTGATCTCTTCAGAATGTACTCAAGATATGTTGAATCCAAAAATTGGACAATGGAAATTATTGAGAAGAATACTTCCAGTTCAGGCGGATTCAAGGAAATTGTTTCCCAGGTGAATGGTAAAGGTGCTTTCAGCAGTTTTAAATATGAAAGCGGTACGCATCGTGTCCAGCGGGTACCTGAAACAGAAACCCAGGGAAGAGTGCATACTTCTGCAGTCACTGTGGCCGTCCTTCCAGAGGCTGAAGATATAGATATAGATATAAATCCTGCTGATCTAAAAATAGATGTGTTCAGGGCTTCAGGACCCGGAGGGCAGTCTGTAAATACAACAGATTCAGCTGTAAGGATTATGCATGTTCCAACCGGTGTGATGGCCACCTGTCAGGATGAAAAATCTCAGCATAAAAACAAGGCCAAAGCCATGGGTGTTCTAAAGGCGCGTATCCTTGATGCCAAAGTCAGGGAAGAGGAAGAGAAAAGAGCAGCACAAAGAAAGGGGCAGGTGGGAACAGGAGATCGCAGCGGCAGGATAAGAACCTATAATTTCCCCCAGGGTAGAATGACAGATCATCGAATCGGCCTTACACTTTATAAGCTTGACAGTATCATGGAAGGAAATATCCAGGAAATTATTGATGAGCTTCAAACATATAATCAAGCACAGGC
>JBDLIV010000468.1:0-1975 GCA_039714675.1 Thermodesulfobacteriota bacterium | reverse complement strand
TGTTTTACCGGGATATTTATGACCCACAGGTTCATTTGTATGGATCATGCAGGGCAGATTGCCGTTCTCTCTTAATACTGACATGACAGGTTCAAGCAGGGCCAGGGCCTGTTTATCAATTCCAGAGAGATAGAATGCAAGTTCACCGGCACCGCAAAGACCTGCATCAATACATCTTTGGGTTTCATTGGCAGCACCTTCCCAGGCTGCATCAAAACAGGCAAGTCCTTTAATCCTGTCAGGATATTTGATGACAGATTCAATAACAGTATCATTGTTCAGCTTTGTGTAATCAGGATTATGCCAGGGAAATCCGCTGATAATCGAGATATCAACACGGTATCTGTCCATTGATTCTATTAAATCATCAATATTGCTGATCCCTGCTTCTGGTGAATCATAGAGTAATTTGAATTCAGGTTCATTGTCAAAAAATGGGGAACGATCCTGTTTGATCCTTTCCGGGAAAATATGTGTATGTGAATCAATAATCATTGAAACTGCCCCACAAAATAGAAGGTTAAATATTGAAAAATATTACAGAGCAATATATACTAATCCTTTTATGTAAACAAGGATTGAATAGAGCGACAATGAAATATTATCCCATTTTTATGGATATAAAAGATAAAAATTGTCTTATTGTGGGAGGTGGCAATGTAGGCATGAGAAAGGCTGCCACACTTGAAAAATGCAAGGCCAAGGTCACAGTGGTAAGCAGTATGTTTTCCCATGGGCATGACAGATTAGGCACCACATCCATTGTTTTCAAAAAAAAAGAGTATGAGAAAGAAGACATTAAGGGTATGTTTTTTGTATTTGCGGCTACTGACAATGCTGAGTTAAACCAGAAGATAAGAAATGATGCGGCAAAGATGGATATCCTCTGTAATATAGCAGATTCCCCAGATAAAAGTGATTTTATACTTCCTTCAATAGTGGAGAGGGGCGATCTCACCATAGCTGTTTCAACTTCAGGGTCAAGTCCTGCCATGGCAAAAAAAATCAGAGAGGATCTTGAACACCATTTTGGATCTGAGTATGCACACTTTCTAACTTTAATGGCAAATATTCGCAAAAAAATACTGCTGTCAGGACATGATCCTGATGACCACAAAAAAATATTCCATACTCTTATTGCAAAAGGAGTTCTTGACTTGATCAAAGAAAAGGATGAAAAAAAAATAAATTTGATTTTATATGATGTGCTTGGAAAGAGATATTTGTACCAGGATCTTATCTCTTTAAAGGGTGGTGAATAATGAATCTTCAGATAGCTGATATGGTGCTGCAAATATCAACCATGCTCTACTTTACAAGCATGGCCGGATATTTTTTATTCTTATTTAACCAAAAGCAGGTATGGCAGAAAACAGCCCTTTATCTGATCTCAACTGCTGTTGTGTTCCATTGTATCAGCATGATAATTTATACCGTTACAATCAGGCAGATTCCCATACAAAATCTTTCTCAGAGTTTGTCCATTGCAGCATTTTTCTTAGGATGCATGTTTCTCTTTTCTCAATATAAATTTGATCTTAAAATTCTTGGTGTGTTTGCTTCGATATTGTTGTCTGCAACCATGCTTATTGTGTTAATACTTCCCAATGCACCCATTGAGCAAACTTCCGTGCTGAAAGGTTTCTGGCTTTATTCCCATATTATTCTTGTGTTTGCTGGAGAAGCTGCCCTGGCTCTGGCATGTGGAACAGGGATCTTGTATCTACTCCAGGAAAAAGGCATTAAGGCAAAGAAACCGGGATTTTTTTTCAAACGATTACCATCACTGGATCTTCTCGACAGTGTTGGATATACATGCTTAACCACTGGATTTGCCCTGCTTACAATCGGACTTATAACAGGATTTATATATGCGAAAACCATCTGGGGCAGATTCTGGGGCTGGGATCCCAAAGAGATATTTTCTGTGGGGACATGGCTTATATATGCAGCTTTATTGCATCTTCGCCTCTAT
>JBDLIV010000467.1:0-1989 GCA_039714675.1 Thermodesulfobacteriota bacterium | reverse complement strand
GCCATTTTTTCATCAAGATCTCTGTCAAGACCTGAACATCTTGTGATATATCCTGCTCCTGCACTTTTTGCAATTGCACAGATATCAATGGGGATTTCAGCCTGGTTTAAGAATTCAGAGCCAACCACAGCATCATTTGGAGTTGTTACAGAATACTGCCCGCCTGTCATGCCAAAATTAAAATTATTTAAGATAATCAAGGTGATATCAATATTTCTGCGGCAGGATGCCAGCACATGGGCTCCGCCAATACCAAGCCCGCCATCTCCCATGGTAACAATTACATTAAGATCAGGATTTGCAAGTTTAAGCCCGGAAGCATAGGTTAAAGCTCTTCCGTGAATGCCATGGAGAGCGTGTACATTAAAAAAAGTATCAAAAAGGCCTGAACATCCGATATCTGTAACTATAACAGTTTTATCAGCCTCAAGATTTAATTTTGCAAATGTTTTATCAAGGGCCTTTGTTATATTTTCATGGGTGCATCCGGGGCAGTAAACAAGGGGTCTGCTTTTATTTAAATAGGTGCTTGAAGAATTATTCATTTTCAATGACCTCCATGATTGTTGAGGGCGATATCAAGGTTCCATTCATTTGACCATAAAATTTTACCTTTTTGTCTGTTAATACTCTTTGTATTTCATTAACATATTGTCCAAGGTTCATTTCAATAACTACAATTTTTTTAAAGTTTTTGGCTTTTTGTTTTAAAAGCTCTTCAGGGACTGGCCAGAGTGTTTTAAGCGTTAAGGTAGAAATACTCTTCCCTCTGTTGCCAAGAATCTTAACAGCATCTGTGACTGCACGGGAAGTCACTCCATAGCTAATAATCAGAGTGTCGGAATTCTCTTTAATATCTTCTTCAAAAAGGGTGATCCTATTACATGCTTTATGAATTTTATTTCTTAATCTTTCCTGAGTTTTTTCAATGGTATCGGGATCAATTGTAATATAACCGTCGGGTCCGTGGGTTGAGGATGTCTGTCTTACAAGGGTTTTTCCTCCAATGGGAAGAAATGGCGGGGCTTTATCATCCTCAGCTTTAAAGGGAAGATAACTGTTCCCTGTATATTCTTCTCTTTCAACTATGGGAGGAAGAGTGATGGAATCCAGGTCAAAACTCTCCTTGTTCATGCCAATTTCCTTGTTGGAGGCTATAAAAACAGGGCATCTGAATTCTTCTGCATAGTTAAATGCATAAACAGCAAGTTCATAGCAGTCAAGGGCATTTGTTGGAACAAGCACTATAACAGGAACTCCACTTGTGCTTCCCCAGCGCAGAAACTGGATATCACTGTCAGCTCCCCTTGTTGCCGAACCTGTTGAAGGTCCAAGCCTTTGAACATCTGCAATCACAAGAGGTATTTCACTGCCGATGGCAAAGGAGATCTGTTCACTGTAAAGACTTATGCCGGGACCAGAAGTTGCAGTAAGAGCTTTTTTCCCTGCCATGGAAGCACCAATGCAGTACCCCATGGAGGCAATCTCATCTTCACCTTGAATACAGACACCTCCCTTGGGAGGCAGCATTTGCAGCATATTATTAAATATTGTTGTTGCAGGGGTTATGGGGTAACCTGCAAAAAAATTACAGCCCGCAGCAATTGCACCTCTTGCCAGGGCTTCATTGCCTTCCATAAATGATAAAGCCATTTTATTCTCCTGAAATTTTAAACTTAATATGAATACATATTGCAAATTTTTTATTTTTTTTATGGCTCAAAAATCAAACACACTTCCTTTTTTAAAGAGCCTGTCAGTTTTTTAAAAAAGACTTGACACCATAAACTCACCAAGTTATGTATACATTAATGTTTTTTAGAAAGCAAGGATGAATATGAAAAATATTTCAAAAAAAAATTTGGAAGAATTTGCTTATCAATCAATAATTGAGATGATTCTTGGAAATCATTTCAGACCTGGTGATTTTCTTCTTGAAACAGAACTTGCTAAATCCCTTGAATTGAGCAGAACCCCTGTAAGGCATGC
>JBDLIV010000466.1:0-1991 GCA_039714675.1 Thermodesulfobacteriota bacterium | reverse complement strand
CAGGGGTCTTGGAATATATTATATGAATAAAGAGCTTGATCCCAAATGTGATCCTCTATCTCCTGAAAATATAATCGTAATGGCTACAGGGCCTTTGACCGGAACAGGCGCTCCGACCGGTGCCCGTTATATGGTTATGACAAAATCTCCTTTAACCGGGGCCATAACCTGTTCCAACTCAGGAGGGATGTTCCCGAGAGAGTTTAAAAGAGCCGGTTTTGATGCAATAATTTTTTCAGGCAAGGCAGAAGAGCCGGTATATCTCAATATTGATAATGGCATTAGTGAACTGTGTCCTGCTGCACATCTCTGGGGTAAAACCACCCATGAAACAACAGATAAATTATTACAGGAAACCCATACAAAGGCAAAAATCGCCTGCATAGGCCCTGCCGGGGAAAAACAGGTTTTGTTTGCTTCAATTATGAATGACAAGGACCGTGCTGCGGGGCGATCCGGCGTGGGTGCTGTCATGGGCTCAAAAAACCTGAAAGCTGTTGTTGTGCGCGGAAAGGAAAAAATAGAGCTGGCAGACAAAGATAAGTTTAAATCATTTAACAAAGAAATCCTTGACCGGTTCAAGGCAGAAGTCAAAAAAACACCATTAGGCCTGACAATCAACGGCACAGCCGGTGTTGTTACAGCGACCCAGCATCTTGGAGTCTTACCTACAAAAAACTGGCAGCAGGGAACCTTTGACGGCTGGGACAGCATTCATGGTGAAAAACTGACTGAAAAATATCTTGTAACCAACAGCGCCTGTTTTGGCTGTCCAATCGGATGCGGACGTAAAACAAAGGTTGAAGATTCCAAATTTGCAGGAGAGGGCGAAGGTCCTGAATATGAAACCCTTTATGCCATGGGTTCAAACTGTATGGTTGATAATCTTGCTGCCATTCTCAAGGCCAATTATCTCTGCAACGAGCTGGGCATGGATACCATAACCATGGGTGCAACTCTTGCCTGCGCCATGGAGCTTGCAGACCGGGGGTATATTACAAAAGATGAGATCGGTTCTGATCTTAAATGGGGCGATGCCGATGCTTTGGTTGAATTTACCCGCAAAACCGGAAACCGGGAAGGCTTTGGAGATAAGCTGGCACAGGGCAGTTACCGGCTTGCAAGTCAATATGGCCATCCTGAACTCTCTATTACTTCCAAAAAACAGGAGTTTCCAGGCTATGAACCCAGAGGAGCCCAGGCCATGGGACTTGCCTATGCCACTTCACCAATCGGTGGTTCCCATATGCGCGGCGATCCAGCATATTTTGAACTCTTTGGTATTCCAGAACCTGTAGACCCCCATGAATGGGAAGGTAAGGCCGCTCCGACAATCTCTTTCCAGGATTTGTCAGCCATTATTGATTCCGCAGGATTGTGTATCTTCTTTGCTGTTCGAAATCTTGCTGAAAAAAAATTAAGCGTGGAACCAACTGGTATACTGGAATACATTAATGCTGCCACAGGAGCCGACTACACTCTGGAAGAGCTGATGCTTGCAGGAAAAAGGATCATCAATGCCGAGAGACAATTTCTTGTTAAAGCCGGATTTTCACGTAAAGACGATTCCCTGCCGGAACGACTGACAAAAACACCAATGCCAAAAGGCCCTGCAAAAGGTCTGGTATGCCATATCGATGGAATGCTTGATGAGTATTACAAGATACGAAACTGGAACCAGGATGGTGTGCCTGAACAAGCAGAGCTTGAGAAACTAGGACTTTTATGAATTCAGGCACTTCAATAAAAATTGAAGTAAAACTGTTTAATGAATTCCAGCAATATAAACCCGGTGAAAGCAATATTTTTCAGATCGAGCTGAATCAGGGAGCCTGTATAAAAGATTTGTTTGAAAAACTCAAGATTCCACTCACTGCCGAGTATGTTATTCTTGCCAACGGCAGACGGGTTGATGAAAATACGCTTTTAAGTAATAACGACACTCTTGTTGTTTTTTCACCGGTCGCAGGTGGTTGAACCACGATATTTGC
>JBDLIV010000465.1:0-1991 GCA_039714675.1 Thermodesulfobacteriota bacterium | reverse complement strand
AATGAAGCTGTTATTAATCAGGATAAATGCACCGAGTGCGGCAAATGTATTGAGGTATGCAGATTCGATGCCATAAGCGATACATTTAAAGTTGATCCGGTTGAATGTGAAGGATGCGGAGTCTGCTTTGATTTATGCCCGGAAGAGGCTATTGACTTTCCAGAAGTCATATGCGGACAGTGGCATATTTCAAATACAAGGTTTGGCCCCATGGTTCATGCAAGACTTGGCATTGCCCAGGAAAATTCAGGAAAACTGGTTTCCCTTGTAAGGCAGGAATCAAAAAAGATTGCCCAAAAACAAGATTTAGGCCTGATCCTTACAGATGGCCCTCCAGGCATTGGATGCCCGGTTATTGCATCCGTTGGTCAGGCAACAGCTATTTTAATTGTTGCTGAACCAACTGTTTCAGGACTTCATGACATGGAGAGAGTAGGAGAGCTTGCCAGACATTTCAATGTTCCGGCCATGGTCTTAATAAATAAATTTGATCTCAATTTTGATCAAACAAAAAAGATTGAAGAGTTGGCCCGGGAGAGGAGCATTAAAATTGTGGGGAAGATTCCTTTTGATGAGACTTTTACACACGCCATGATACAGGCAAAAACTATTTTTGAGTACAGCAAAGATTCAAAGGCCAGTATTAACATTCAAAAAATTTGGAATAATATTATTGCCATGCCGGAGTTTAACACTTCTGCTGCAAATAATATATTCATCCAGAATGCTTGATACTGGGGATAATCGAAAGTTTCAACAGATAACTGATGAACTTTTTGATTTAACATTTATTAGGAAGTTTTAATATAGGAGTTAAAATTATGGAAAACGGAAGAATTGCAATCCCTTCAAACGGACAGGGCGGGCTTGACGGAACAAGAGCAGGACATTTTGGTCATTGCGACGTCTTTACCCTGGTTGACGTGGAAAACGGTGAAATCAAAGAAGTATCTATCCTTCAAAACCAGGAGCATGTCCAGGGCGGATGTATGGTCCCGGTTAACCTTCTATCTGAAAACAGTGTCAATGTCCTGATTGTCGGAGGAATTGGAATGCGGCCATTGATGGGTTTCAAACAGGTGGGCATCAGTGTATATCATGATGATCAACGAGCTGAGATTGAACCTGTGGTGAGAGACCTTATTGCCGGCAAGCTGGCTGAAATTTCAAATGATCAGGTCTGTGGTGGCGGTGGCGGACAGATGTAATTTTTCATCCAAAAATGAGTTTTCGTCATTAACTATGTGGTTTGTTTATTATAAGAGGAGACTATTAATATGAAAATAGCTGTCACATCACAGGGAGACACCCTGGAATCCCAGCTCGATCCAAGATTTGGAAGAGCTGCATATATTATCATAGTGGACACTCAAACACTTGAATTTGAAGCATTAGATAATTCAGCAAATAAAAATTCTTTTAAAGGAGCTGGTATTCAGGCTGCTGCAATGATCAGTGATAACGATGTTGAAGTTCTATTAACAGGATTTTGTGGTCCCAATGCGTTTAAAACACTGGAAGCAGCCGGTGTCAAGGTTGCAAATGATCAAACAGGTAAAATAATTGATGTAATAAAAAAATATAACCAGGGCAATATTGTCTTTGCTGATGGTGCAAATAAAGATGGCCATTGGTAAAAAAAATATATACCTCATCTGTTTTTGATATTGGGTATTATTTTACATAAAATTGTTACATTATTTATATAAAATCATGTAAATAATGTAACAATTTTAGTAGTAGCTCACTATCCCCCACATGAGAATGTTTACCCATTTCAATTGATATCAAAGGTTTCACAACTATCGTAATCTACAGGCATGCATTTTGCTGTTATATATAACTGTCTTCTAAATTCCAATAACGGAAAGGCAGCAGAGAATGAAACAGCACAAAAAAAACAATATCGGCAGAAAGCTTTTGATACAGTTTCACACAAACAAATTCGAGACTGAAGAAAATATCAATTACTATTCATACAAAGATTTTGT
>JBDLIV010000464.1:0-1994 GCA_039714675.1 Thermodesulfobacteriota bacterium | reverse complement strand
CATGTATATCCAACACTGTCGAGAAGATCCAGTGATGGCAGACGTTTGAAAAAAAAGCCTGGTTTTTTTGCCTTAATACCTTTTTCCTGGAGCAGATACAGGATCCCTGTCCCGCATGCCAGAGCAAGAGCAGCTTCTCCGGCAAATACAAGAATAATATGGGAGTAAAGCCAGAAGCCTTTAAGCACTGAGTTTTTCTCAATGGGTGCATGGGGAAGTATTAATACAATAATCATGGTTGCAGACAACAATATCGAAGCAAACACACCGAGAATTTTAAGATCAAATTTACATTGAAAAAAGAGAAACATGCATCCTAGGAAAAATGCTGCAATGGACAAACTCTGAGAAAGATTTTGTATGGGAATCTGCCTGATTGTTATGGTATAAATCACCATGCTGATACAGTGGAATACAACAGCTGTTGAGATCAGATAAAGGGAAGTCTTCTGCCATACCTGCTTCTGGTTAAATAAAAATAAAAAATATCCTGCCATGCTTGTAAAGTAGAGCATGGTGGCTATTTGCAGCACCATATCAGCTGTTTGAAGATTCATTATTCACCACCCTTTAAAGAGATAAGATCCTGATACAGATATCTCTTTCCAAGAACATCATATAAAATCAAATTTATTTTTTTTTCATCCTTCTCTTTGATCAAGTCAAGAACTCCTTTTTCAATAAGAGTATGGAAAATCTGTTTATGCTCATCAGGGTCATGCTCTGACAGCAGCAGTTTTTTGCGTATATTTGCCATTAAAGTTAAAAAGTGTGCATACTCCAACCCAAAACAGTGTTCAAGATCCTCTTTTATCTTCTTTGCCATGGCAGGACTTGACCCTGAAGTAGAAACAGCTATGGACAGATCACCTCTGTCCACTATGGAAGGAAGTATAAAATCACTTTTATCCGGGGAATCTGCTATGTTACAAAGGATACCTCTCTTTGCCGCATCATTTTTTATCTCCTGGTTTAACCTGGCATTATCAGTGGCCGCAAATACAAAAAACATCTCCTTAACATCTTCTTTTTCATACTCTTTTTTTTTTAAAATAATGGATGTTGTTTTTAGGCTGTCATGCTCATGGGAAAATATACGGCTTACCACTGTGACATTAGCTTTGCATTTTTCAAGTGTGGCAGCCTTTCTTAGGCCGACATTACCGCCTCCCACAACAAGACAATTTTTATCTTTTATATCCATAAAAACGGGATAATATTTCATTGCTGCCTTTATTCAACTCTGTTATTCAATCCTTGTTTACATAAAATAATTAGTATATATTGCTCTGTAATATTTTTCAATATTTAACCTTCTATTTTGTGGGGCAGCTGCAATGATTATTGATTCACATACACATATCTTTCCGGAAAAAATCAAACAGAATCGTTCCCTCTATTTTGAAAATGAACCTGAATTCAAACTGCTCTATGATTCACCAAAAGCCGGAATCAGCAATATTGATGATTTAATAGAAACAATGGACAGATATCATGTTGATATCTCTGTTATATGCGGATTCCCCTGGCATAATCCTGATTACACAAAGTTGAACAATGATACTGTTATTGAATCTGTAATAAAATATCCAGACAGGATTAAAGGACTTGCCTGTTTTGATGCAGCCTGGGAAGGGGCTGCCAATGAAACCCAAAGATGTATTGATGCAGGGCTTTGCGGTGCCGGCGAACTTGCATTCTATCTCTCTGGAATTGATAAACAGGCCCTGGCAATGCTTGAACCTGTCATGACAGTATTAAGAGAAAACGGCAATCTGCCCTGCATGATCCATACAAATGAACCTGTGGGTCATAAATATCCCGGTAAAACACCCATCACCCTGGAACAGATTTACAATCTTGCAAGAACTTTTCCTGATAATAAAATTATTCTTGCGCACTGGGGAGGGGGGATTTTTTTTTACAATATAATGAAAAAAGAGACTAAAAAAGTTTTCAAAAATATATGGTATGATACTGCTGCATCCCCATAT
>JBDLIV010000463.1:0-1994 GCA_039714675.1 Thermodesulfobacteriota bacterium | reverse complement strand
CCATGAAAACTGAATTATTTTTCCAATCATAGATTCCTCAAATTTAGCGTTATCGGTGGTAACCCATGCCCAAATGTCCAAAATTGGCAAACTGGTATGACAAGATCTCTTGACATGAATTAAAGGATCAAAGCACCTTTGAGCCATAATTTAAATATTGGAGCGGACATGGTCAGGCATTCTTTAGAAAGCCGTCATTAGCATCCAGTATCCCCGGAGCGTTGCGGCAGTAGCTTAAAAGCCATCCAGTCCGCAAAATTTAAAAAACCTTAAAAAAGGATCAAATCCAGCTTGCATTTATAATTTG
Source organism: Thermodesulfobacteriota bacterium (assembly GCA_039714675.1). Taxonomy (GTDB): domain Bacteria; phylum Desulfobacterota; class Desulfobacteria; order Desulfobacterales; family Desulfobacteraceae; genus Desulfobacula. The sequence continues at coordinate 1,687 of JBDLIV010000463.1, read as the reverse complement.
AGTTCTATTCTATAAAGTCCCTGTATCATGTTGCGCCACTGGCCCAAAGGCAGATTTTTATCAAATACTATATCCAATGCATTTACCCTTTTCCATTTTTCACAAAGCTTGGGCCAGGCCATTAAATAGTATTCAGCCCGTTCTTCCATCTTAACTTTTCCATTACGGTATTTTTGAGGCAAATACATTTGATGGTTGCGCATTAGACACAATGCTATACGCAGAAATTTTCTCGCAATTCCAAAAGCTGCATGCTGGCCTTGAACATCACGCCTTTTGTAATCTGCCATCAATTCCTTTGGCCCATGTTTACCTATGTGAACAGCTGATTGGACAACGTAGTCTTTCAGGATACGATTACATCGTTTTCCCACTTTTTGGGTTTGAGTTTTCCCTTTTGGGCCACCGCTTTGCTTGACCGTTGGGATAATTCCAGAATATGAAACTAAATTATTAATGGATTTTTGCTTATTGGGATTTCCAATTTCTGCACTTACACCTGCGGCTAAAACTATGCCAATACCTCGGACACTGGTAAGAAAAGCTCCTTGAGTTTGTGCTAAAATTTCAGCAATTTCTTTTTCCAATTGCTGGATACTTTCTTGTAAACAGGTAAAGAGCTTCACTTGCTGCATCAATGAAATTTGTAAAGTAGCAACAGATTTTTTAGGTGGCATTAGAACTTGATCAGCATATTTTTGAAGTTTTTCAGTTTGCCTGTCTGGGTGATGTACTCCATGGCGGTTCAATAATTTGCTTAAAGTTGAATGACGTCGCCGATGGATTTGATGCGGGCTGAATCGATCTTCCATTAATAATAATGAACATTTTGAAAAGGGAGTGACTCCACTCTTTCTCTCATCTAAAAAACCAGGGAAGATTTGATCAACAATAGCATGAATTCTATTTTTTACACCTGTTGTCATACTTACAAGCTTTCGCCTTTGTCGGACAAGCATTCTTAAATTCAGATAGACGCCGGATTGAGCAGGAGAGCAATTGCCTCTGCAACTTAGAAGCATTTTGCAAATCCCCAATAAATCCAACTGATCAGTGCTTGCTTGCATGTTTTCACGATGTTTTTTTGCGTCGTGGGCATTTACCCCTGCAACCAGCCAATTTTCAGAACGTAGAGTATTTATGAAATTATCAGCATATGTTCCGCAATCCTCACCACCAAAAAAAATATGCTTCATATCGATTCTATGATGGCGGCAGGATCTCATGACTTGATCAATCAAATATTCCAGGCCTTGAGGTGAATTTTTTATAGAGAATGGTTTCCTGATAACTTTCCCATTCCCATTGCAGAACATCACGACATGATCTGTCTTAGCATAATCAATTGGAATGCACATCACCTTGGATCTGTCTTTTGCCATCTCAAACAGCGTAAGGATTTCTTGACTTTGATTTTGAAAAATGTTTCTCTTTTTCATAGTGAAGCTCCTTATAACATTCAACTGCTTTATTGCAGATTGATATTTTAGAATACCACTATTTTAGATGGTACACTTTGTTTATGGGGAGTTTCACTATTTTGTAGATAATTATGCGAATGTCATTTTAAAAATTTGTATGAAAAAGCAAAACTGTAACCCCAAAATAATTAAACCATAAATCTGTGTGAGATTGATTGAATGTCTCTCACAAATTCATGCCATCAATTATTTTGTAAGGTACCAGT
>JBDLIV010000462.1:0-2000 GCA_039714675.1 Thermodesulfobacteriota bacterium | reverse complement strand
TATCCGATTTCTGATGAGAATATCAGCTTTGGAGTAGGATATAGATGGGAAAGATCTGTTTTTAAAATTTTGTAAAATCAGGTTTTTAAATTCTGTATTCACATGAAGATTCAGATGGGCTAATAAAAAATTGTAAGTTTCTGCTGCTTTTTGCGACATATAATCAAAAGCAATATAGTTTTTCGTTTATAATCAGGAGATCCCAAATGGACTCACAAGTTATTAAGCAAAACACTGGTACTGACTCCATTTTAGTCTTTGTGTTTGCTATTGGTGTCATGCTTTCACCAGATACCCTTGTCATGCTGGGAAATTTTTTTGGGAAAACAGGTAATATAGGATTCTTCTTGATCATTTTCAGTGCAACAATCTATTTTACCTTAATCTCACAATACAAGCAGCTTTTTATTTTCCCATCTGATGATTTATCTGATATTGATATATTGAAAACAGCAATGGGAGCCATACCTGCCTTTTTCCCTTTTTTTGTTAAAACTATAGTTGTTGTTTTTCTGTCAACCGGTCTTTTTGTCTCTTCCGGGTTTGTATTCAATGAAGTATTTTTATACTGGTTCCCCAATTTTGGATTTGCATTTGTTTTGTTAGGATTATTACTTGGTCTGCAATTTTTACCAGATAAAGCAATTCTTTATTTGCAAATCGGTTTTTGTGCCATTCCAATTTTCGGCCTTTTAATTTTAATCATTGCTGGAATCATTCAAGCAGACCAATTTGTTGATTTTAAACTGGGAGATATTGACTATTCCATTGATAGTTTGGGATTGGGAACCCTTTTTTTGCCCCTGTTGTTATTTATCGGCTTTGATCTGGGCTTTAATATTGTAAACAAATCAGAGCAAAAGCCTTTAAAAAACAGTAATATATTATTTATAGCTGTAATATTCATGGGTATGCTTTTTCTCTTGTGGGGTTATGTTTTGCTTTTATATGTCCCTGTAGGAAAATTGATAGATACCAGCATTCCCCATATGATTGCTGCAAAAAGTATACTGGGTGATCCCGGCAGATTTATTATGGGAGGAATAGTTATATCAGGGTCTTTGGCTGCTGTTCATGCTCTTTTTACAACTGTTTCAAAACAAGGGTCAATACTTTTTAAAATAGATAAGTTGCCGGGCAATATCAAAATATCAAAAATTATAATTTTATCTTTGACATTAATTATTGCAGGTATGATGGCAGGTGGTTTAGCTGGAGAAGATCAATTGGAGACTTTTATCCGAGCTTCATTTATCCTTTGGCTGATATTATATGCCATGATATCAATTTCTCATATTCTCACTTTAGGCAAACCTGCTAAGAGGTATCATAACAATTTTCTATTAAACAAAACAGTAAGTGTAATGTGCTTATTTATATTGGGAATCACCATCCTTATATTAACAATATTAGATGACAAACCCATTCTGATTTTTAAGTTTTTGGGGGTGGCACTCTTCATAAGTCTCATTCCAGCTGTTTTGCTCAGGTTAAAAGAGAATAAACTTAAAAATTAAAAGTATAAATTTATTATAAAATTATAATCAAGGAGGTAGAGAGATGAAATCATTAAGAAAAAAAACATTTCTGGCAGTATTTATATTTTCAGCTGTGTTCATGCTGTTTGCTTCAACAGGAATTTCAGCAAATGCCGATAGAATAACAAAAGAAGAATTAAAAGAGATCATGGGTGGAGATACAGTCGTGATTTTAGATGTACGTGCGGGTAGAGACTGGAGCTCATCTGAGTTTAAAATTAAAGGAGCCGAGCGTGCAGCTCCAAATGATTTTAATTCATGGTCAAATAAATATCCAAAAGATAAAACTCTGGTTTTATATTGCGCATGAGCCAACGAAGCTACAAGTGCCGGTCTGGCGCAAAAATTATTATCAAATGGATATACTAAGGTCTATGCACTGAAAGGTGGATGGAAGGAGTGGTTCAGGGCAAAATTCCCTGTTGTGGACAAATAGTTTTTTCTAATTTTTATGTGTAATAA
>JBDLIV010000461.1:0-2012 GCA_039714675.1 Thermodesulfobacteriota bacterium | reverse complement strand
ATGGGTCCTTTCAGCCTTTTAAAGGAGAGTTTAAGTAATCACTGGGGTAAGATGATGTTTAGATATGTCTATTGGAATATGATGATGAAAGGTCTGGATCTGCCCCTTGAACCTCAAATGAATCTTGCCGGTAAAATCCGTCAAAAAGCTTCATAAAGGAGGTATCCCATGACAAACGAGGAAAAAATTCTTGAGCGCTTAGAGCGACTTGAAAAAAAAATAGATCCCATTGCTGAATCTGCAGCTTCTGTAAAGGAATTGAAAATGGAGCTTGCACCAAGAGCGAACGAGGCTGTTCATTATCTTATAGGAGAACTTGCTGATATTGAAGCTGATTTTCAATTGGAAGATTTAATATTCTTTTGTAAAAAAGCCTTGAGAAACATAAATAATTTAAACTACTCCATGGACATGCTGCAAAATCTTATTGATTTTGCGACAATGGCAGAACCTTTAATGAAAAACAGTGTTCCCCAGGTGATTCAGTCTTTGGATGATTTAGAGCAAAACAATGTTTTTAAATTAGCAGATATCACTATTCAAACCCTTAAAAAAATAGGTAAAACTTATACCGAGGAAGAGTTCCAGCAGATTGGCGATGGACTTGTACGACTCACTGGCCTGCTAAGGGATTTAACCAGCACAGAATCTTTAGATCTTCTGGAAAAAGCATCCAGAATTCCAGGAGCAGTTGACCTTAATGCTGCAAAACCTTTAGGTCCTTTTTCAATGTTCGGGGCTATGAGCGATGCAAAAGTCAAAGAGGGCATGGGTGTGTTAATGGAATTAACAAAAGGACTGCCAGCCATGAAAAAGTCTTGAACTTTTGAATATATTTTATGCCTGACAGGCTGTTACAAGACGCTGATTCCTCAGCTTTAGTGTTGGTGTAATTATCCATTCTGTAACAACCTGTCAGGCACTATTTAAGCGTTCAGCATTTGAGATATCTTTTCTATGGTAGCTTTATCGGCATTTTTAAGGGCATCCATTACTGCATTGTGCTCACCGCTCTCTTTCTTTGCTGTCTTATCCTCAACTGATTCCACATTTAGAATATTGCAGATAGCTTTAACCAGAGTCACTGGAGTTATAGGTTTTTCCATGATATAGCGGGGTTTGAGATGGGTTGCAAATCCATCAAATTTACTAATGTCCTCCTGACCAAATTCATCCTGAGCATGGGCAGTAATTACAATCACTGGAATACTTGCCATGTTTTTCTCTTTTTTAAGCTTGCGTATAAGATTAATGCCGGAACGTCTCGGCATTACCATATCAACTGTAACAAGATCAGGCATGTATTTTTCAATTTTTTCAAACCCGTCAACGCCGTCTTCTGCTGTTTTAACCTGAAAACCTGCATCTTTTATACAGGCTGATAGAAATTCACGCACATCAGGTTCATCATCAACTACAAGTATTGTTTTTTCAGATGCTTTTGCCATGTCTGCTCCTCTCTTTTTAATTAAAATTAAGTATACCTAAAGGTCAGAAACTTCAAAATTAATAATCAGCATTGTTTATGGGCGGCTTACAAGGTTAAACCGCCCGTGACAAAGCATAAAAGAATATTCTTAGAATTCTTCCCAGTTAATAAATCCCGGATTAACATCAACCATGGCATTTACGATTAACTCTACAATGCCTCCATAGGTAATTTTTTCTTTATCAAGCATCTCATAATGTTCTATCAGATCACGAATTTGACCCTTGCAGTTGGAGCATGGTGCACAGACATATTTTTCAATTTCAGGTCCTCTTGAGTCGGAGAAAGCATTTAAAATCTGAGAAGTCTTTTTTCTGCCTGTTAATTTATTTCTCCAGTCACCAATATTGTTCCTATGCATAATGGCAAATCCGGATCCTCCTCCGCAGCAATAGTTATGGGGTCCATTTGGAACCATTTCTCTAAATTGAGGACAAAGCTCCTTCATGATTTCACGCTGGGGCTTGATAATACCCATGAGCCTTGTAACATTACAAGGATCATGCAGGGTTACAGGAAAATT
>JBDLIV010000460.1:0-2026 GCA_039714675.1 Thermodesulfobacteriota bacterium | reverse complement strand
GTTTTCGGTCAGCCACTGTTCTAATTTATTTTCAAAAATGTTATGATCTCCGAATATGATTTAAATTATAAATACCAACGGAGAACAGACAGATGAAAGACTTCAAAGCCAATGGACTTCCCCTGTTAATCGGCAGTCTTCCCATGGAAAGCCATGCAGAGGCAACAAAACTTGTACTTGAGCATACACCGGATATCCCTTTATGGGTACAGCTGCCAGGCTATAAAAAAGAAGGTATGATCAGTCAGTTTCTTCCAGGGCTCCCCGGATTCAGCAATAATACAGACAAGAATATTCTTGATACATCAAAACCTGAATTTGATAAAGAATTCCTTGAATTTTTTGAAGAGTATTTATCTGTCTCTGACACAGGATCAGATATCCAGACATCAAGGTTTGCTTTGTCAGGTTCAAGGGCAAAAGGTTTTGTAGAATTTTTAAAACAGATTGATGAAAAAAAATCTTCTTATAGAGCTCTCAAAGGCCAAGTGACAGGCCCCATAACTTTTGGAACTGCAGTCAAAGATGAACTGGATAGAGATATTTTTTATAATGACCAGCTGCGGGATGCTGCCATAAAAAAACTTGCCTTAAATGCCAGATGGCAGGCTTCTGAATTTTCAAAACGAGGAGCGATCCCTATTATTTTCCTTGATGAACCTGCTCTTGCAGGATTTGGAACTTCTGCATATATAACCATTACCAAAGAAGATGTCACACAAAGTATTGATGAAATTGTCCAGGAGATTCATGTCCAGAAAGGCCTTGCAGGTGTTCATGTCTGTGCAAACACGCAATGGGATATGCTTTTAGATTCAAAAATCGATATTATAAGCTTTGATGCATTCTCTTATTTTGACAGATTTATTCTCTATCCTGAATTGATAAAAACATATTTAAACAATGAAAAAATGATTGCCTGGGGTATTGTTCCTACAGACAAAGCAGAAGTAATTGCCCTACAGACTACCAAAAGCCTTGTTCAAAAGCTCAATGACCAGATGGATGAACTATCCGGCAAAACAGGGATTGATAAAAAAACCATTATATCACAATCTTTTATCACACCAAGCTGTGGCACCGGCTCTCTTGATCTTGATTCAGCAAAAAAAGTGTTAAAGCTGACTAAAGAAGTTTCCGATGCATTCAGGTTAGAGTAGGCTACTGGTTTTCTTTTAAAGCTTCAGCTGAAAAATCCTTTGAACGCCTTTCAATATTTTCAAAATATATGGGATAAGCTTTTTTCATACTATCCAGAATTGTGTCCCAGGGTAAATCTGCAAAACTTCCATGATCCTTTATATATTCCATATGTTTATTCCCTGATTTATCAAAGGGATGGAATATGGAATCTTTTGTTCCGTCAAACTCCAGAGGTTTTACATTGAAATTATTGCAAAGCTCGAGATTAAATGCAGGGGTTGCCTTTACCCATTGATTATTGAGAAACAACTCTGTAAAGCCGTGATAAAAAAAGGTATCAGTCCCCATTAATTCTTTGAGCTTCTCTGTATTCAGATGATTTTGAACATCGGCAAATCCAAGTCTTGCCGGAATCTGCTGGCTTCTTGCGCATGCAGCAAGGAGCACTGCTTTGGCTACACAATATCCAGATCCCTTTTTCAAAACAGAGCTTGCCTTCATACTCTCTTTTACCGGCTCTATGCTGTATGGGTTATACCTTATACCATCTCTTACTGCATAATAAAGGTTTACTGCCTTTTCTAAATCAGTTTGACCTTTTTTAATATTCTGATTCACAAAGGAGATAATTTGAGGATGTTCACTTTCAATATAATATGTCGGGCTGAGATATTTTTCCATTTATAGAACCTGATCTGTTTTTCAAAATTAAATAGGGCTTTTGTATAGCACTTACATAAAAAAAGAAACTATTTTTATTCTGCAACTGGATATTTGTCATAAATTAATAATTTGCATACCAATATAGTAGATTAGCGGGATAAAAACAGCAGGCAGCATATTACCGACTTTAATTTTACCGATTCCGAGCATATTTACACCC
>JBDLIV010000459.1:0-2030 GCA_039714675.1 Thermodesulfobacteriota bacterium | reverse complement strand
CAAAATGAAAAAAGCATTGTCCCAAAACATTGAACTGACACCTGATATTCTGAAACTGGTATTGGAGTCATCTGAAATTAAAAAAATCAATATTTTGTCAGAAAAAACGGATTTAAAAGGATGGGAAAAATGAATGTAGTGGATATGGACAGCCATATACCAAAATATCTACAGATCAGTGACTGGATTCAGGAACAGATAAAGGCAGGAAGGTTAAAGAAAGGAGAAAAACTTCCTTCTGAAGTGGAACTTGCAAGTCTGTGCGCAGTGAACCGAAACACCTTAAGACAAGCTATTTCTGAGCTTGTCACAAAAGGAAAAATAAGAAAAGTCAAGGGTGTGGGGTCTTTTGTTAATGAATCGGTTCCAGTGGAGCTGAAACACGACATAAAAAAGATTGCCAGTTTTAAAGATTATTTTGGATCAGAAAACCTGACTGAGCAAACCATTGTACTTTCCAAGGATATTGTTACGGCAGACAAGGAAACTGCAGAGAAACTGGTGCTGGGAAAAGAACGGAAAGTTGTGATGCTTAAGCGCCTGAGAACCGGAGATGGCGTTCCCTATATCTATGAAAAAAGTTGTCTGCCTTATAATATATTTAAAAATATCATAAAAATGGATGTCAGCGGTTCTCTTTATAAACTGATTACAAAAAAATTCAATATAAAACTTACTCGCTCTAAACAGATCATTCGATCCGTGAATCTTGATGCTAAAGTTGCAACCATGTTTAACCTGCCTGAAGGGACAGCCGGTTTTCATATGAAGAACGTTACATATGATAGAAATAACACACCTGTTGAGGTGTTGTCCTCCTATTGCCGGGGTGATAAATATATCTTTGAGTTAGAACTCGGAGAATATGAGCTGAATAGAAAATAGAAAATTTTTATTGAAAATAAGATCATAGATACAGTTCTTCTGTTATTGTTGCAGGGTAATGATTAAAAAAAGGCCGTCTCTAAAAGTAAGGGGACGGCCTTTGTGCATTTATAAAGCGGTTAGTACAGGTCAAGATATTCTTTTATTTCCCAATCTGTTACTGCAATTCTGTAATTATCCCATTCCGCTTCTTTGTTGATAATATATTTTTCAAATATGTGTTCCCCAAGAGTCTCTTTTGCTATGGGGTTTTCTTTCATCACCTCCAGTGCTTCGTGCAGTGATGCAGGCATGCTGGCAATTCCTGCATTATCTTTTTGCTCCGGGGTCATATTGAAGATATCAATGTCAGTTGAAGCAGGCGGAGTCATTTTGTTGTTAATGCCGTCCAGACCTGAATTCAACATCATTGCAAAGGCAAGATATGGGTTACAGGTTGGATCCGGGCAGCGAATTTCAACCCTGGTTCCAATACCACGGGAAGCAGGAATGCGTACCAGGGCACTTCTATTAGAGGCAGACCATGCTACATAAACAGGAGCTTCGTAACCAGCAACCATTCGTTTGTAGGAATTTACCAGAGGGTTGGTGACAGCGGCAAAGCCGCGGGCGTTTTTAATTGTGCCGGCAATATACTGGTAAGCTATCTCACTGAGTTTCATTTTATCACTTTCATCGGCAAAGGCATTGGTGCCGTCCAGATTGAAAAGTGACTGATTTGTATGCATACCTGAGCCGTTAATGCCAAAGATTGGTTTTGGCATAAAAGTGGCGTGCAGGCCATGTCTTTTGGCAATACTTCTTACAACCCATTTAAAGGTCAGGGTGTTGTCAGCACATTGGAGAGCATCTGTATATTTGAAGTTAATCTCATGCTGGCCTTCAGCAACTTCATGGTGTGATGCCTCAATTTCAAAACCCATATTTTCAAGGGTCTCTATGATTTCACGTCTGCAGTCAAGGCCGGTATCTTCCGGATCAACACTAAAATACCCCGCAGCGTCATTGGTTTCGGTTGTGCTGTTCCCATTTTTATCGAGTTTAAAAAGGAAAAACTCAGCTTCTGTTCCCACATTCATAGTGAACCCCATCTCTTTGGCTTTGGATAATGACTTTTTCAGAGTAACTCGGGGGCATCCGTCAAA
>JBDLIV010000458.1:0-2032 GCA_039714675.1 Thermodesulfobacteriota bacterium | reverse complement strand
AAAACCGTTACTACTGAATCCCACCTTATCAGTGCAGGAGGTGCAAAGGCTATTGCCAATGCTGTTTTAAACAAGGAGGTAAAGACAGGTTTTGCACTGGTTCGACCTCCCGGTCACCACGCAATGAGAGTTTCCCATGGTGGCAGAGGTTTTTGCCATATCAATATGGAGGCAGTCATGGTGGAATATATCAGATCACAATTTGGTAAGAAGAAAATAGCCGTGATTGATACAGACTGCCATCATGGTGACGGCTCCAATGATATCTTCTGGCATGATCCTGATATTTTGTTTATTTCACTGCATCAGGATGGAAGAACCATGTATCCGGGTTCTGGATTCCCAAATGAACTGGGAGGGCCCAATGCAAAGGGCTCAAACCTGAATATACCACTGCCCCCAGGCACTTCCACAGAAGGATATCTTTATGTTATTAATAATTGTGTATTACCGATTCTTGATGAATTTAAGCCAGATCTTATTGTAAACTCTGCTGGACAGGATAACCATTATACTGATCCTTTGACCAATATGAATTTTTCAGCCCAGGGCTATGCAGAACTGACACGCCTTTTAAAACCTGATATTGCTGTTCTTGAGGGTGGATACTCAATTGAAGACGCTTTACCCTATGTAAACCTCGGAATTATCCTTGCCATGGCAGGACTTGATTACTCAGGTGTTGTTGAGCCTGATTTTAACCCCAGACGTCTTAAACAATCTGTAAGTATTACTGACAAAATCAAAAAGACTACAGATATTATCAACACATACTGGAACCAAAAAGAGAAGATGAGGCAAAAAGAGGGAACTCCTGGAGATTTGCAGGTCAGGCATAGAGAAATTTTTTATGATACTGACAATATCTTTGAGCAGCAAAAAGAGAAAATAAGAATCTGCCGGGACTGCGGTGGGAGCTTTCAGATTGATTCCAAAGCAACTTCAGGTCATAATATGCTTGGTGTACATATACCTGTTAATGCCTGCAAGTCATGTGTTGAGCAGGGATATGATTTTTTTGACCAGGCAGATAAGAATAAATTCAATAAAATCTTTTTACAGGACAGACCAAAAGATATTTATGAAGTAAAGTGACAGTAAATTCCAAAAAAAAACAGAACTATCTTGAAACAAGAGCTCTTGTAATTCAAGCTATAAGGGATTTTTTCACTCTTAATCACTATCTTGAAGTAGAAACCCCTATAAGATCTCCGAATATCATTCCTGAAGCCCATATTGACCCTGTAACCACTGAAGATTGTTTTCTGCAGGCTTCTCCTGAGCTATGCATGAAAAGGATGTTATCAAAAGGTTTTGATAAAATTTTCCAGATCTGCAAATGCTTTAGAAAAAATGAAAGAGGATCACATCATCTGCCGGAACTGACCATGCTTGAATGGTACACAAAAGATAATACTTATCTTGATTTAATGGATCAATGCAAAGGTCTGATCAAATTTATTGCTGCAAGGCTTGGACTGAAAAACCAGATTAAATATCAGGATAGAACCATAGCCTTAGACAGAAAGTGGCAGACAATAACAGTGGAACAGGCTTTTGTAAGCTTTGCAAACAAATCCCTTGAAAGAGCCTTAAAAGACAATAGTTTTGATGAAATCATAAGTTTTCAAATAGAGCCTTACCTTGGTAATCAAACCCCTGCTTTTTTGTGCGATTATCCGGCAAGTCTTGCATCACTTTCAAAACTCAAACCGGAAAATCATGAATATGCCCAAAGATTTGAATTCTACATAGCCGGCATTGAGCTTGCCAATGGATTTACTGAACTGATAGATCCTGTTGAACAAAAATCGCGCTTTAAAAAAGAGAACCATATCCGTGTTCTTAAAAACATGGAATCTCTTCCCTTGCCGGATAAATTTCTTAAAGATCTTGAGACCATGCCCGAGTGTGCAGGAATCGCCCTTGGAATTGACAGACTTGTCATGATTTTCTGCAATACTGCCTCTATTGATGAAGTGGTAGCTTTTACCCCGGAATCACTTTAGTCCCGACTGAAAACCGCAAATTT
>JBDLIV010000457.1:0-2034 GCA_039714675.1 Thermodesulfobacteriota bacterium | reverse complement strand
AGAGTCTGTTATAATGGTAAAATTTTTTATATCAGAAAAAAAGAGAGTAAGTTTTTCTCTGTAATGTTTCCAGATTAAGTCAATCTGTCCATGGGATATTGTTTCAGCTAATTGAGGCGCCACATATTTGGAGAGCAGTGCATATGCTTTTTCAACCTTTCCCTGTTCTTTTTTAAGTTTTTCCTCGGCAACTTTACGCTCATGGATATCAGTGACTATACCTTGGTAATAGCGGGTATTTGTTTCAGCATCTTCAAAGATAGATGTACTGTCTTCCACCCAGCGTACTTCCCCGGACTTTGTGACTATGCGGTAGCACTGCATATAGGTTTCAATATTCTCTTTATTGAAATTTTTGATTTCCTTTAAAGTTCTACTTGAGTCTCCCGGATATACAATATCACGAAACATAATTGTGCCATTGAGAAAATCTTCTGCCTTATATCCAAAGCGCGATATGTTGGGAGAGACATAAACCATCTTACGCTTCTTTGGATCATCAGCAGCCAGTCGACGGAACAGTATGGCCGGGCTGTTAGCGATAATGAGCTCAGCAAGCTGCAACGCTTGCGTACCTTTATTCTCGTCACTGCTGTTTTGAAGTTGTCGACTCATTTTAATAAAATATACCACAGTATGAAAGAGGTCAAGTATGTGACTTTATATCGGATGCTGTTGAGTATTCCTTGAGTATTTGATCCTTAAAAAAAATAGAGGATTCCTGCCTGTATTGTCTGATATTATCTACAATAGTGTTGCTTTCAACATCTTCTAGGGTATCACTGACATATTTAAATATGTAGCAGGAGGTTTGAAATTTTTTGCAGGTCTGAACTATTGATGCTCCCTCCATATCCACAATTTCTCCACCATATATTGATACTTCTTTTCTCTCCTCAATGCTGACTGCAGCCTTGTCTGAAGTTGAAAGGATGGCACATTTGAAACCCTCCATTGTTGAGGGATAATGAATAAATGGTTTATTGTTTTTAAAACTCAACCTGTCATGTTCAATAATTTTCTTGACCTGATAGAATTCGCCCCTTTTTTTTGACATGGTAAGAGCGCCGGCAGCCCCGATATTGAAGATTACGTCAGGTCCATATTTTGTGCAGCAATAAGCTGTGGCCATTGCAGCATTAGCTTTCCCTATTCCGCAGATCACAAGCAGCAGTTTTTCTTTTTTAAAAACAAGAAAAGGCTTTTTATTGGAAGGTTCAAGAGACATTTCTAAGACAAAGGGCTTTGCCTCAAGCATTGTAGCCATAATTACAGCAGTTAAAGGATTTTTTTCCATCTTGCCATCTCTTCAAGGGTTGTAACAGCTTGTCTGCCTTTCTCTCCCAAAGAGAGAGTAAAATCATTTACATAGAGATTTATATGATCTTCAATTACTCTCTCATCAAGTTCCTGGGCATGGGTTTTGATAAATTGAACTGATGCATCCTTGTTGCCAAAGGCAAATTTAACTGAATTTTTTATAATGGATTCAATATCTTTTTTTTTATTCAGTAAAAACCTGTCTTTTCTTATTGCAATGCATCCAAGGGGTATGGGGTGTCCTGTCTCCTGCTCCCACCACAAACCCAGGTCAATAATTTTTTTCAGGCCAAAATTTTTGTAAACAAACCTGCTTTCATGAATAATAAGGCCTGCATCAAACTCACCTGATTCCACACCGGAAAGGATGTTGTCAAACCTGGTAATTATACTGTTTTTTATTTCAGGGTTCCACAGTTTCAACAAAAGATTTGCAGTTGTCAGCTCTCCTGGAATGGCAATTTTTGCTGTTTTTAAATCAATATCACGATTTTTGCATATCAACAGCGGGCCGCAGCCAAATCCAAGCGCTGAACCTGCATCAAGGATTTCATAATATTTTTTAAGCTTTAAATATGCAAAAAATGACAGCTTTGTTATATGAAAGGTTTTTAACAAAGCTTTTTTATTAAGCGCTTCAATATCATCCATATGATGTTTGAAATTAAGATCACCTGTGTCAACCAGCCCATGAAGCATGGCATGAAATATAAA
>JBDLIV010000456.1:0-2035 GCA_039714675.1 Thermodesulfobacteriota bacterium | reverse complement strand
GCTGATTTTTTTAAGTCCGGTGGTTGTCCGCATGACCAAAGAGTATTTTTCAGATCCAAAACGTGTAAATCCTTTTGATGAAAATTAAACCAACATCCAAAATAATATTACAAAATAATTTTGGATTGAAATGATTACAAATTTAAACCGGGCACCTGATATTGAACTTTAAGTTCAACTACAGGTGCCTGGGCTCATTTAAAGCATCACTGCTGCTTTTTAGATGAAATTCAATTTTTAATGAATAATGGTAAGGTTATTAACCAACGCAGAAATTGGAGCTCGACGAGGAGCGTATGCTCACAAATTGGCATTTTGTAACTACCTGTCAAAGTTTGACTGGTATATATTATTACCACCAATTTGACTATTTTTTCTAAATCCATTATTTGAATACAAGCAATTCAAATATTTGAAGCTGAATCAAGTGACCCATGGGAACATGATTTATACAATTAAATTCAAAGGGAACCTTCATGAACCTAAAAATTAAACTGGCTTACAAGGATAGAGTCGGCATTGTAGCAGATATATCCCGGATTATTGCAACCAATGGTTTAAATATTGTTTTTATGGAGGTGGTACGTAAAGATGAAAGAGCTGTGCTATATATTGAGATTGAAGGTCATTTTTTGACCGATAATATTGATACCATAATCAACAGCCTTACAAAAGCACAGAACTTCCAGGAAATCAATTTCATTGACACACTGCCCCAGGAAGAACGTGAAGACTGCTTCCGGGTCGTTCTGGACAATATCAGTGACGGTGTTATCTCCATTGATCGGGATGGAAAGGTCACCACTATTAATAAAGTTGCGGCCAGAGCATATAATCGTAAACCTGATGAAATTATCGGCCACAATATTAGAAAGTTAGAGAAGGCGCAATATGACATATTAGATTGTCTTGAAGGCCAAAGCCTGAAAAATGTAAAACAGAATCTGATTAATTCCCAGGGCCGATATCAATACATTTCAACTTGCCGCCCCCTGCGGGATACCTCTGGTATGATTGTGGGAGCAGTTGAAATTAACAAAGATATGCAGGAAATCAAACAGATAGCCCAAACCTTTTCCGATCCAAGTTTGATTAGTTTCAGTGACATTATTGGCAACAACCCGGTCATTAAAGAAGCAATTGCCCTTGCCCAGAAAATTGCATCTACAGATTCCTCGGTAAGCATCCGTGGTGCCAGTGGAACTGGGAAAGAGCTGTTTGCCCATGCCATGCATACATCAAGCAATCGATCCGGTAACTTTGTCCCAATCAACTGTGCTGCACTGCCTGACCCCCTGCTGGAAAGTGAGTTGTTCGGATATGTGGGTGGTGCTTTTACAGGTGCTAAAAAAGAGGGGAAAGCAGGATTGTTTGAAACTGCCAAAGACGGAACGGTTTTTCTAGACGAAATTGCGGATATGTCACTGGCATCCCAAGTTAAGCTGTTAAGATTGTTACAGGAAAAAACGGTTCGAAGGATCGGCAGTTCAAAGGAGATACCAATCAATGCCCGGATTATATCAGCAACCAATAAAAACCTTGAGCGCATGGTGGAACAAAAAACATTTCGAAAAGATTTATACTATCGTGTATCAGTATTACCCATCCATATTCCACCATTAAATCAACGGCTGGATGATATTCCGCTAATAGTAGAACATTTTTTATTTGCACTGGCCAGCAAACTTGAGAAAAAAATGCCGCTCCTTAGCCAACAAGCCTATGAAAAACTAAATAACCATGCCTGGCCCGGAAATATCAGGGAGCTTAAAAATGTTGTGGAACGGGCAGTCATTCTTTGTGATACCCAAACAATTGATGTTGACGGTATTGTTTTCAGCCATGAAATGGGACAAAATACTCTCCCCTTGAAAAACATACAACCATCAACCAATCAACCCCTTAAAAAGCAGGTAGCAGATCTTGAAAAGAAAATAATTGTAGCTGCCTTAAAAAAATACACAACCATACGGCAGAGTGCTAAGGTACTAAAAATATCTCATCCTGCTTTGATCAATAAAATGAAAAAATATAA
>JBDLIV010000455.1:0-2038 GCA_039714675.1 Thermodesulfobacteriota bacterium | reverse complement strand
AAAAAAATACTCATCTTAGAACCTATTTTTATATAAATATGCCAAACCATTTAATTAATCAAATTCAACATTCAGATAATAGTGTCGTTATCACCCCCACTGATGGATCCCATAAAGCTTATCTGACATCTAAACTGTATAAATCCATGGATGTTTCCATTGTAGTTATTTTAAAAGATACAAAAAAAGCTCTCAGTTTTTTGGAAGAGTTAAAATTTTTCCTGCCGGAAGATCATGACCAGCTTATTTTTTTCCCAGGATATAACATACTTCCTTTCAAATCTCTGGCCTACCATAAAGAGACCTCTACAAACAGACTGGCTGCTCTGTCCAAAATAATGGAGACAGGCACTAAACCTTTGATCATTGTAACCATTGTACAGACAATTTTGCAAAAACTTATTCCAAAAAGAGAGATGAATGATTTCTCAGAGATTGTGATTGCCAATGAAGAAATCGACAGAGATGCGCTGATATTAAAACTTGAATATGGAGGATATACAAAAACTACGCTTGTTGAAGACCCTGGAGAATACAGTGTACGGGGCGGTATCCTTGATATCTTTTCCCCGGGTGAAAAATATCCTGTTCGAATTGAGTTTTTCGGCGATCTTGTAGAATCCATGCGTTATTTTAGCGTGTTTACCCAGCGAGGTATTAAAGAGATTTATGAAATAATCATTATCCCTGCAACCGAAGCAATAGTAACCAGGGATAATCTGCCCCATGCACTTGGGCGTTTAAGAGAAGCCGGAGTTGCTGCAGGACTTGATGCAGCAAAAATCAGGGAATATGTTAATAAAGTCCGGGAATTTGGAAGATTTCCCGGTATTGAAAGTATGCTGTCCATTGTTTATGAGGATCTTGACAGCTTTTTTGATTATCTTCCTGAAAATGTTTTTTTTATACAAGATTCAATTGATGAACTTGAAGCAAGTGCATGGGATTTTCAAAACAGTGCAACCTTGAATTATAAAAACACAATATCTGAGAACAGGCTTTGTGTGCTTCCTGATTCCATCTATCTGAAATGGGATGAAATCAGGTCAGTAATTGATTCACAAAAACATACATCATTCAAAACACTTGATGTGGCAGCAGGAGATTTAAACTCAAAACAGCAATCAACACTCTTGTTTGAGTATCAGAATAACAGTGATTTGTCTTCTTCATTGAAACGTGAGGGTATCAGGGAAAACCCGTTAGCACCCCTGGTGGACTGGTTTAATAATCATATTGATAATAAAAGAAGAGTGCTCTGTGTTTTAAGTCAGGACTCACAGGCAAAAAGGTTATTAGCACTGCTTCAACCCTATGGCATTGAACCTCTGCCCTCTGAATCCTTTGCATCATGCATTAAACAGAAACCTGGAATCTATTACCTTTTTGGCAATTTGTCATCAGGGTTTGTCTTAAAAGGGCAGGGCATTGCCCTGGTCATAGAAAATGAGATTTTTGGGAAAAAACGAATACGCAGGCAAGCTCGCAGGAAAAGGGATTTAAAAACCGAGTTCATCACCCCGGAAGAGCTTAAAAATGGAGATATTGTCGTCCATTTTGAACATGGGGTGGGCCAGTATGAAGGTTTATGCAGTTTGAAATTAAATGGTGTCTCTCAGGATTTCATCCTTATTGTCTATCAGGACGATGATAAATTATATCTGCCTGTTGATCGCATTGAGATGATTGGCAAGTATATTGGTGTTGACGGATATAAACCTGTTCTTGATAAAATAGGTTCTAAAATCTGGATAAAATCAAAAGCCAGGGCAAAAAAAGAAGTTGAGAAACTTGCTGCAGATCTTTTAGAGCTTTATGCAAAAAGAAGAGTCAATAAAGGATTTTCATTCAGCAGACCGGATAATTATTATAATGATTTTGAAGCAGCTTTTATCCATGAAGAAACCACTGATCAGTTAAAGGCCATTGATGATGTGCATATTGATATGGAGTCTGACACTCCAATGGATCGTCTGGTCTGCGGCGATGTCGGGTATGGTAAAACAGAAGTTGCCATAAGGGCAGCATTTAAAGCTGT
>JBDLIV010000454.1:0-2041 GCA_039714675.1 Thermodesulfobacteriota bacterium | reverse complement strand
GGTTTGACAAAAAATATCGTTGGCGAACACGGCTTTTCAGCCCTTGTGGAAAAAGAAGGACAAAAAATCCTTTTGGACACGGGTCAGGGATTAGGTCTTAAACCTAATGCCGAGACGCTGGGGATTGATCTTTCCCAAATTGATACCATTGTCTTAAGTCATGGGCATTATGATCACACGGGCGGACTTTCACAATTACTTCCTTTTTCTCAAAAAACCAGGATCATTGCCCATCCGGATATTTTCGGACCAAAATATTCCCATCACAAACAAAATGTAGACAAACCCTTCAACTACATTGGACTTCCCTTTTCAAAAGATGTACTTAAAGCCGATCCAAATTGTGAACTCATATTGGAAAAAAAATTTCAAAAGATATCAGACCAGATTTTTTTTTCCGGGCAGGTCCCAAGAGTGACAAATTTTGAGATTAATGACAAAAAATTGAAACTCAAGCATCAAAAAGGATTTTCGCAAGATCCGCTTTTTGATGATACTTCTCTTTTAATTGAGACAAGCAAAGGACCTGTGATTATAACAGGATGTGCCCATTCAGGCATTGTAAATGTCATGAAGCACTTTGAAAAGATGAGAGGCCACAGGCAGTTTCATGCAGTAATCGGGGGCACACACCTGGGATTTTTAAGCTCACAAGACCAACTTGAAAAAACAATGGATGCTTTTGAAGAATACAATCTTGATCTGATTGCAGTGTCACATTGCACAGGGAATGAAGCATCTGCAGTATGTTACAATCGATTCAGGAAAAAATTTGCCTTTGCCAATGCAGGGTGGAGTATCGAGTTTTAATAAAAATACTGTTTTTTGTCAGGCAAAGCTACAAACCTGCAATTTTAAATTAATAGGTGTGACATTTAGCAGAAAAACTTAAGTATATTCATAGCGTCAAACTTATGACATTTCCGACAGATTTCCCCTTGTTCGCTGGTACCTTCCAATTGCTTTATATCTATAATAACATAGAATTTCAATGTGCTACTGATACCTATTGCTTTCTGGCATAACTATTGCTTGTCTGTCCTTAACCGATTTATACAAACAAGGATAAGGAATGAAACAAACTTTCAACAAAATGTCAGGCATAATGGCTGCATGTTTTTCAATGATTTTTAATACAGCCCAAAACCAAGTCGACCATAAAAACCTGACTCACCATATTATTGCCCTTAATAAAAAACACTCTTCAGCACAGATTATTAATGAAGTGGCTGTTTGTTTGAAAGAGATCTTTAATTACAGGCTTTTTGCCTTTGTTATCAAAAAAGAAGATGGTGTTGATGTCTGGTTAGATCCCAAAATGTATAAGAAATCCCTTGAAAAAATTCTTTCAAAAGATTTTTCCATTAATAACAGAAACAGTCTCAATTACCTGAATCATAATCTCCATGCTGATGAACATAAAGAACAATTTAATATGAAGAGTCTTGTTTTTTATGAATTAAACGAGGAAAACTGCTATTCAAGAGTCTATATGCTTCCTGACAAAAATAACTCTTGCCATGATAAACTTGTAAATCTTGTTCTTAAGGGTGGTTCGTCTGCTCTCTCCCGCCAGATTAAGATTGACAATCTAAAAAACAGAGCAGTAATTGATCCTTTAACAGGGTGTTATAATAGAAGAGAATTTACAAGCCTGCTCAAAAGAAATATTGCCGGAGCCATCAGGCATAAAACTGATTTATCTTTATTCATGTTTGATCTGGATGATTTTAAAAAGGTTAATGATACCTATGGCCACCAGGCTGGTGACAAGGTGTTGCAGGAAATTTCCTCCCTTGTTAAAAAGAACATGAGAACAAATGATATATTTGTCAGATATGGTGGAGAGGAATTTATAGCAATTTTGCCTGAAACCAATAAAATAAAAGCTATGGAGCTTGCTGAGCGTCTCAGAAGCAAAATTGCAAAAAAAGTTACAACTTATAATGATGATACCATAAAAATAACTGCAAGCTTTGGTGTGGCACAAATGGATCATCGGGCAGATATGGGAAAAATTATCCAGGATGTTGACACCATG
>JBDLIV010000453.1:0-2042 GCA_039714675.1 Thermodesulfobacteriota bacterium | reverse complement strand
ATCAATGATTTTTTCAATAACAGGATGTACAATACTCTTTGCCTTGTCCCCATAAAGCAGATCAAGATGATTTGCTCCTTCAACCACAAAATCAATAACCTGGCCGGGTTCTGATACAATCTCAATCTTCTTTAAATCCTGTACAGTTTCAAGATGATACACTCTTTTAATTTTATGGGGATAAAATTTGCTGTATCTCATATTTTTCAATGAAGCAAGATTATCATTGGCCCCCCAGAAATGAAACAGAGGAATGGATTCAGGGAAAAAAGAGCAATGATTTGAATAATTCAGAGAGGTTTGATCCATCCTTTTAAAACCATGTCCGTCATAAACTGCTTTGAGGAACTGGAACCCTAAGCCGAGAGGAATGGATTCAGTTGCTTTTTTAAAATACCGCTCTATAAAATATTTATCATTTTTATGGTTTTCAGGAGAGATTAAAAAATTCAGATCCCCTATATTATTATTATATACAAATCGTGTAATTGCTTTTAAAACAGGGAGTTGTGTCATAAGACCTGATACTTGCCTTACAGGCACTTCAGAGAGTTTAAAAATCCGCGAAAAATGATTAAGCCAGAGGGCAGAGGGAAAAAACAGATGGGATTTTTTATCAAAACATTTTGGAGAACCAAGAGATATAATGCCTTTTACCTTTGACAAAGATTCTCTGGCTTTCTCTTCAGGAATAAGGATGGAATCCAGAATCTCTTTTTTTGCATCAGGCAGCTTAATATTATCAAAGCCAAGTCTTAATCCCCAGTTTAAAGCCATATTTTCAGAGACTATCCCCCCCATGCTGTGCCCCATAAGAATAGAGGGTTTGGAGCAGCTGCGCTGAAAAATAAAATCCAGCACAGCAGGCAGGTCATGGTCAATAAGGGAATCTACGGTATAATAGGGATCTTGCCTGCCGCTGTTCACCCCCATGCCACGGGGATCAAACAGATATACCCATCTGCCCCTGTCTGCCAGATCTTTTGCAATGGAATAGCGGTTGGAAATATTAAAACACTCTGAATTATTTGCAAACCCGGGTACAAGAACAATGGAAGGTTTATTATCTGATGCTGTCACAGCTTCTATACTTACCAGCCGCCTGAATTTTATCTCTTTGCCATCTTTTGTAAAATCCTGATAATAAACTGTTTCATAATCCCCTCTGCCATTGTTTTCCAGCTCATCAACTTCACTTTCAAAATAGGCTGGCTGACGTGCGTTCTTAAGGCTTTGAGTTAAAATATGTCTTTTAAGGGCCTCTTTTTGAATTTGGGGGAAACATTGCTGTTCAATATTTAATCTGTTGATTATTATGTGTTCGAGCTCTTTTTCTGACAATAAAATTACATTTTCAGTCAAACGGATATTGCTTTGCTTTAGCTCATCTTTAAGAATCTTTTTAATGGTTGTCCTTGGAATTTCATTCTGAGTGATTTTCAAGATCGTGTGATACAATGTCAGAGCAAGCTTTCCTATGGCATTTAAAACAGCTTGTTTCTGGCTTAGAATCAATTCAGAAGTCACAGGAAGCCCAAGACTAAGCTGACCTTTATATATTTTGCTATAGGTATTATAACCGGCATTTATCAAGTGAGTTGGAATATCATTAACCACAGTGCGGACAGCATTTTTTCTTATATTTCTTGCTTTTAAAGCTATATTCATTAAACTGATGCCTGTTTTTTTATATGTTGCAAAGCAAGAGTTTTCACCCGTGCAATATCTTCCGTGTGTAAAACTCCATCAACCCCTGAAATAGAGGCAAGTTTCATACCATGCTTAAGCCCGAGTTTATAAATCTCTTTTACTTTGTCCCACTGTGTTTTACTTCCTTGTGTAAACTCTTCAAACCTTCCTTCAAGGGATAAAATAATTGTTTCAGCAAGATTGGCATACACAACATTTTGCGGAAGACCAATATCTTTCATCTCAATATTTTTTCCTGGCAAAAGGATTTCTCCACCAGTTATTACCAGAACATCCTGACGTTTTGCAACTTCTTTTGAGGTAAAAATCATGGGTCTTGTAATATCAGTAAT
>JBDLIV010000452.1:0-2043 GCA_039714675.1 Thermodesulfobacteriota bacterium | reverse complement strand
CTTTCCATTTTTTTGATTTCCATTTCTTTTTTCCTTTGTATTCTCTCAGCCTGTAGGGCACTTCATTACCGACAGCAACACGCCACCTTCCTTCCAATCTGCTGGATACCATCCAGTTTCCATAAGTTGACAATCGGATATACAAGTTGTTACCAAAATAAGTTTCAGGCACGTTTAAGACAATATAAGCCCCTGCTCTAGAATCATATTCAATCTCATATCCATCATGATGTTTATGTCGATATCCGTGGGCTGGAGCATGCGGTGGTGGGCCATGTTTATGACGATATCCATGGGCTGGTGCATGAGGTGGCGGGCCATGTTTATGATATGTTTTATTAGAGCACCTTGATCCCGGGCCTTGAATACCCACTCTTACTGTATTGCATCCAAACAGAAAAAACAGGCAGATTGAAATTGTTAAAACACTATATAGATATTTCATATTCCTCCTCAGTTGTAAAAATTATTAAAGGAATCACCTATCAGAATTCAATAGCAACATAGATACCTGCTCTGCTCCTGTTTGTACTCTTGAAATGATTTTTTGTATCATAGTGCTTTCTTTTAATTTCAAAAGTTGTTTAATTAAATACCGGGAATACCAATAGGACCAGGAAGGTCTGGTATGCCACAGCCAATTATGAACAAAGCAATTACAATAAAAAGCACAATCAAATATTTTTTCATTAAAACTCTTTTAAAAAATTTGTTAAAGCATATCTATTTTTCGAACCAAACTTTTAAAAAAGCAAATAATGTACCAATTAGCAATGTTTTATATAATCTTTTGAATTTAAACGTAAAAATTTCTAATATAGATCTTGCTGATATTTTAAACGATATGGCAATGGTTATATTCAATCTCTTTTAGTTAAATACAACTATGTAACATGTAAAAAACTACCACTGAATTTTTTACTTTCTTCAAAATTATTGAGGATCTCTGAAATTTCGAATAGTCAAAAATTTACAAAATGTTCAATATGGATGATTATATATTAATTACTCAACTTTCAGAGGAGTATTATAGCGATTCTCAAAATAGCTTTCCGATTATTAATGACCGCGTTGAGATCTCAGTATTTGTATGACTGTGAGACCAAAGACTGTTAAGTATGAAATAAAAAAAGCTTTGTCAATCAGTGAAATCCCTTATTTTTAAATGCTTTTATGGAGAATAATAGAACACAGAAAATTGATAAATAAGAATTTAAACGCACTAATAAGGTTGATAAAAATTTAAATCTTATTGATGCCATAGAAAATAGTTACTAAATTTTACGTTCTAAATTAATTATATTTTTAGATAGTTCGAACCGGTTGGTTTTAAAATAACGCATCATCATATCATCATTCTTATCCACTAAGGTGTTAATTTTTTTAACCTCAAGCTCCCGCAAATGATCAACAAATTCACTCATCAACATTTCACCGATGCCTTGTTTTTGACAATAAGGATCAACACCAACAGTATCCAATGATGCACCTTCAGAAGTGATACCGAATTCACCGATATAAAGCGCACCCATTATAAATCCAACAACATTGCCATTTTCATCTTCAGCCACAAGTGAGGTCGGCAGGTATTCACCTGAATTAAATAACATCTCAAATCGTTGTTCATAATATTCGCGACGGGATGTCTTAAGCACTTTTTCATCAATTCTTAAAACAGAATCAAAGTCTTCATCTTCCATAAGCCTGATTTTAATTTGGGGTGTGTCCATGGGGTCTCCTTTCTCTTCACGGATGGATGTTATCGATAAGAAGTCCTTGTATTTAAAGATAAGTAAATGCTTTTTTGTTTTTTGTCAAGAAAGTCTTCTTCAAAGTTAATAGTTCTCTATTAATTTCTAAATAAAAATTACAAATACTTCCATGAAAAGGCTTAATGTCAAGAGTTATCCTCCCCAAGTATTGTACACCTCAAGTTAAGCCTCTATAATGAAAAATTATGGAGGAGAAAATGGACACTAAAAGAAGAAAATACGATGGAGATTTCAAAAGGAATGCGGTTGTATTATGTTCTGAACCAGGTAG
>JBDLIV010000451.1:0-2053 GCA_039714675.1 Thermodesulfobacteriota bacterium | reverse complement strand
AATATTGACCATGGCAAGAGAAATGGCACCAATTGCTGGCTGGGCAATATCAGTATTTCGAAGCTGATCTTCAGATTCTGTTTTTGATAATAAGTGGGGTGGGGCAGGGAAGATATAGTTTTGAAGCAAATTATGTTCTGACTGTTTGATTGTAGGGGCAACACTTTTTTCTGCCTGCTCTAAAGCTCTTAAGGCTTCTGGAAAGGTAGAAACAAGATCTTTTCCCATATCTGTGTACTGGCTTCCCTGGCCTGGAAACAGAAAACCTAATTTTCCATCTTGTTTGCCGGAAGAAAAATAGATATTTGTTTGTGCTTTGTCACTGTCAATATTTTTTCTGGCATTGTTCAGACTTTTATTTATATCATCATTTTGTTTATGGACAATCAGGAGTCTTAAATTATGGGTAGATGAAAAAATCTGCCTTGTTTCATATGATTTCCATGCAATGGTCTGCTGAAGCTCCTGGGGATCATCAATATTATTTAAATCTTTTTTAAACAGATTGATTTTTTCAAGGAGTTCGTCTTTTGTATCAGAGGAGAAAGCAATGATTTGTATGGAACCCTCCCAGGAAGCCTTGTCTTTTGCAGGATTATGCTCTTCAAGAACAATATGAAAATTACTTCCACCAAAACCAAATGCACTGACGCCTGCTCTCCTGGGGTGCATGGATTTAGCCATCCACGGTTTTGTAGTGGAGTTCAGATAAAATGGCGTATCATTAATGTTAAGTTCAGGATCTGGTTCCAGGGCCTTTAAAGTAGGAGGAATAATCTTGTTATGAAGGGATAAAGCAGCTTTTATTATTCCTGCAGCACCTGCTGCTGCTTTGCTGTGGCCTATCATGGATTTCACAGAACCAATTGCTGTCTGATTTTTTGTTAAAGAAGATTTTTCAAAACATGATTTTAAAGCATTGAATTCTACTTTATCTCCAACCCTTGTTCCTGTCCCATGGGCTTCCACAAGTTCAATTGTTGAAGGATCAATGCCTGCTTCGTTATAAGCTTCATTTAATGCTTTTATCTGACCTTTGGCTTCAGGAGCATAAATGGCAGATGTCCTGCCATCGCTTGAAGTTCCAATACCTTTGATAACAGCATATATTCTATCTTGATCATTTTCTGCATCTTTAAGGCGTTTTAAAACAAGCATTCCAACACCTTCACCAAGTACAGTCCCATCTGCATCTTTGGAGAAAGGTTTTGCATCACTTGTATGGGATAGAACTCCGGTTTTTGAAAAACACATATGCATGAAAATATCATTTAAGGCATCTACACCACCGGTAATGGAGATATCGCATTTTCCTGAAACAAGTTCCATAACAGCTGTATGAATTGCAGAGAGCGAACTTGCACAGGCTGCATCTACTACTGTGTTGGTTCCTGAAAGATTCAGGCGGTTTGCAATCCTGCCGGCAACAACATTGCCAAGAAGGCCTGGGAACGAATTCTCCTGCCACTGGACATAATCTGCCTGAATTCGTTCAATGACCTCTTCTTTTTTTTCGTCACTGATTCCAGAGTCTTCCAGTGCTCTCTTCCAGATAGGGTGTCCAAGTCTTGCACCAAGAGGGATAACAAGCTCCTGAGTTCCGGTAACCCCAAGAATTACATTGACCTTTTTCTCTTCAAGAACAGGATGGTTCAATGGATAACCTGCATCTTCAAGAGCCATTTGTGCCACTTCAAGGCCGAGAAGCTGTGAAGTATCTGTAGCTTCGATATTATTGGGCGGAATTCCATATTTTAAGGGATCAAAATTTATATTGGGAAGAAAACCACCTCTTTTGCAATAGGTGTGGTCGGGTCTGGCAGGATCCTCATCAAAATAGTCTTCTATTTTCCAATGTGTATCTTCAGGAATGTTTTCAACTGCATCAATCCCGTTAAACAGAAGATTCCAATACTCTTTTAAATTCCTGGATTTAGGGAAAATACATCCCATACCGACAATGGCGATATCGTTTCTGTTTTCTATATTTTCTTTATTCATAGATCAAATTTTTGAATTTAATTATTTAAAATGTAGGCAATATACAATTTCA
>JBDLIV010000450.1:0-2054 GCA_039714675.1 Thermodesulfobacteriota bacterium | reverse complement strand
TTTATCCAAAATTAATACATGGCTATTTTAATCCGCCCAAAAGTTTATATAAAAGAGAGTGAGGCAGAATCATGGGTAATAAAAAAATTATAATCATTGATGAAACATTAAGAGAGGGTATGCAGTACAGAGGAATCATGTTTTCCTATGAACAGCGCAGGAAAATTATTGATTTTCAGGAAAAACTTGGGATTGATATCTGCCAGGCAGGTTATCCTCCTGCCCATACCAAAGAAGCACAAATTATAAAAAAACTTAACCTCCATGCAAAAGAACAGCAATATAAAATTCGCATTGGTGCCATGGGAATGGCAAACAGACATAATGCCGATATTTTACTTGGCACCGGCATAGATGATTTTCATTTTCATGTATATATCAAAAAAGATGTAACAAACGCTAAACTTGAAGAAACTCTTCAAAACCTTTTAAATACCATTGAATATGTCAGA
The DNA here is from genome assembly GCA_039714675.1 of Thermodesulfobacteriota bacterium. Classification (GTDB taxonomy): domain Bacteria; phylum Desulfobacterota; class Desulfobacteria; order Desulfobacterales; family Desulfobacteraceae; genus Desulfobacula. The sequence continues at coordinate 1,602 of JBDLIV010000450.1, read as the reverse complement.
CAGCAAAATTCCAACGCTGTTATATCCATTGCAATGCTGGATATTGGCAGAGCCAATGATGATATTCTTGAAAGATGTATTCTGTTTTTAAGTCAGAATCACTTGGATATTCTCTCTCTGCCTGATACGTCAGGAATGATGGCACCCAATCAGGTTTTTGAAAAAATAGATAAATTTTCTTTAACAACAGGGAAAACAAAAATTTCTATTCATTGTCACAATGACATGGGAATGGCTTCTGCAAACAGTGTAATGGGCATTGTTGGCGGAGGCAGCGTTCTTGAAGCCTCAGCCCTTGGTATTGGAGAGAGAAATGGAATTGCTGATCTTTATACAAGTGTGAAAGCACTTAAAAATCAAGGTTTTGATATTAATGTAAATACTGAAGAGATGGATACTTTTAAAGCCTATTATAAATATGTAAATTCCATAATATATGAACAAAAGGGTGAAAATCTGCTAAATACCAATACTCCTGTATTTGGAGATGCTGTGAAAACCCATGTGGCAGGAACCCATGCAGATGGTAAATTCGGGATTGCATCTGAAGAGCAATATTTTTTAAATGTTTTATGCGGCAAACAGCTTGTTCAAAAATATCTGGATGCTCATAATATTAGCTATTCTGTAAATATTCTTGATGATCTTACGTTAAATATCAAAGCAAAAAGTCTCCAATTCAATCGCTGCCTGACAGATGAAGATATTAAAAATCTTATTGCCAGTCTTGCAAAGTAAGTATTTCCTCTTATTTTGTTAAAAATATATTGAAAAAATATTGCAAATTCATGCTGGTTTGTGTAAAATAATCGTTTTTAGTATTTAAGGAGTAATGTTTGACGATTGATCTTAAAGGTATTGTTGTTATCTGCGGGAATTATGGCAGCGGTAAAACTGAAACTGCTGTAAATCTTGCACTAAAAAAAAAACAGGATGGACTGGATGTAAAAATTGCAGATCTTGATCTTGTAAATCCATATTTTCGAACCCGTGAGGCAAGAGGTCTTCTTGAAGATATGGACATTGATGTTGTATTGCCGGATATTAAGTATATGCATGCAGACCTTCCCATTCTTACTCCGGCTGTCGCAGGAATGATCCAGCAGCCATCTGATCTGACCATTCTTGATGCTGGAGGCGATGATGCAGGAGTAACAGTACTTGCAGCACTTGCAGACCATTTGTCCAGAAAAAAGGTTCATATGCTGCAGGTCATCAATCTCTTCAGACCTTTTACTGAAAATGTTGAAGGGTGTATCAAGATTCAACAGGAGATAGAAAAATCTTCAAAATTAAAAGTAACAGGGCTTGTCAGCAATGCCAATTTAATTGATGAAACGACACCAGAACATATTTATAAAGGATATGAACTGTTAAAAAATGTATCTGAGGCAACAGGGATTGAAATGAAATTTATTACAGCTGGATCACATTTGATATCACAACTTGATTTAAATGATTTTTCCTGCCCTGTTTTGGAAATAGACCGGAAATTAAAATTTCCATGGAAACAAATTTGATAGGAGTATAATAAATGGCGTACAAACATATTATTGATTCTGAAGTATGCAAGGGATGCAGCCTTTGCGTAAATTTCTGCCC
>JBDLIV010000449.1:0-2058 GCA_039714675.1 Thermodesulfobacteriota bacterium | reverse complement strand
AAAAAAGTGTTTTGCCGTATGATTGTATGAATTTATCTTTTTACAACTTTTTTACAACTTCTTTACCAGCCCATGACATATCAAACTATTTATCCTTGTATAGTTTGTTTAAAGCATTACAAAAATGTGAATGCTTGAAAATTTTAAAACAAGGAGATAAATCATGACACATTCAAAAAAACACTGTTTTTCGACAGTCATTTCATTTCTTGCAATACTACTTGTTTCTTCTTTGGTCACAGGAACAGCATGGGCAAAAATTGATCATGGTAAAGTAATATGCAGTATTGAAACTGACAGGAGTGTCCTGCCGGCAGGAGATTCTCAAACAACTATACTCAAGATAACCCTTGATGCACCTTCTGCCCCGTTCAATGTTAAAAGACCGGCAGTTAATCTTTCTCTTGTCCTGGATCAGTCAGGTTCCATGAACGGAACCAAAATACAAAAAGCAAAGGCAGCTGCCATTGAAGCTTTGACCCGGCTCGGGCTTCAGGATATTTTTTCTGTAGTGGTTTATGATTCAAATGTTCATACCATTGTTCCTGCCCAGAACGCCGGAAACATCCAGAGTATTATCAACACTATCCGACAAATTCGTGCAGGAGGCAGTACAGCACTTTTTGGCGGCGTCAGCCAGGGTGCTGCTGAAATACGTAAAAATCTTGAAAATGATTTTGTTCACCGGATTATGCTTCTCTCCGACGGATTGGCAAATGTAGGCCCGAGAATGCCAAATGATCTTGGAAGACTTGGTGCAGCTTTGATTAAAGAGAATATCTCCGTGACAACCATAGGTGTTGGAACAGATTACAATGAAGATCTCATGGCACAGCTTGCCCAGAAAAGTGATGGCAATATATACTTTGTTGAATCAGGAATTGACCTGCCGCGGATTTTTGCAGCAGAACTCGGGGATGTCCTTAACGTTGTTGCTAAAAAAGTAAAAATAACCATTACACTGCCGAATAATATAAAGCCGGTCAATATTATTGGAAGAGAAGGCAGAATACGCGGCAACAGGATTGAGCTTTATATGAATCAGCTTTATGGAAACCAGGAAAAATATGCTCTTATTGAAGTTAATCTTCCTGAATCAAAACCAGGAGCAAAAATTAAGATTGCCAGGGCTGATGTTGACTATGAAAATCCTTTTACCCAGAAACAGGAACAATCAAGCGCAGTTTCCTATGCTTCTTTCAGCAGTAATCCAAAAAAGGTTGCTAAATCAACCAATATTGATGTTGTAAGGGAATACCAACTAAACTTAAATGCTCTATCCCAGGAAAAAGCCATTGAATTGTCTGATAAAGGCAAAAAACAAGAGGCTGTAAAAGAACTTAAACAATCTGCTGCCAGATTAAAACAGATAGGCACACTTTATGAAGATAAAGAAATGCTGCAAGAGGCTGACTCAATAGAAATACAGGCTGAAAAGATAGAGGAACAGGGTATGAGCAAAAAAAGCCGTAAGGTTTTAAGGACTAAATCCTTACAGATGAAAAATCAACAGCTTTCACAATAGTAAAAAAACTGGTATGGCATAGGGTATGAAAACCAAACGTTCTATTATTGTTTTCTGGGCATTATTTCTAATGCCCACCCTTATTATTGCCGGCATAGCTTTCAAACTTCTATCCCATGAGCAGGAGCGTATTAATCAATCTGCCGTAAACGCCTTGTCGCAAAGGGCAGAAGCAATCGCACAAACCATTCATATTACAATTGAAACAATTCAGGATAATTTAAAACAATCACTCTTTGATATTGATCAGAATGATATTGCAGCAACTCTTTTAAGATGGGAAAAAACAAATCCCCTTGTGCGTAATGTTTTCATATATAAGAATCAGGATCTAGAGTATCCTGTCAAAGGCATGGAATCCACTCTTGAAGAGCGGCGGTTTATAGCAAGGTATGATGCCCTCTTCTCAGGAAGAGTAAAATTTGATTTTAATATTGCCCCTGCAAAGGTTTCTGCAAAGGAGTTACAGAAACTGAAAGAATTGACAGGTTCTTATCCTGATTCAGTGAAATATGATGCTGTTGAAAAAAAAC
>JBDLIV010000448.1:0-2068 GCA_039714675.1 Thermodesulfobacteriota bacterium | reverse complement strand
TTTGTTCAAAGCTTGAACAATCCCAGGAAGAGGTTAATACTCTCTATGAAAGATGGGAGTTCCTTGAAAGCAGAAAACAGGGGTAGGGTGAAAAATAATTCAGCAGTCTAAGTCATCTATTTCTAATGGAGGAAAGTTTGAGTCAGGCTGTTCAGCCTTTGATGATGAATTCCTCAAGCTTTTTAAAAAGAGAATCAGGCCATTGTTCAGCATGTAAAAAAAGTTCTTTCTCTTCGGGGGTCAAACTTTCCTTAATGCCGGGAGGCAGGCTGTCATAAGACATCTGCCGCTCTGTATCTGTTTTTTTTTTATCGTTCATGAAATTCTCCTTTTTATGTAAAAAGTCTTGCGAGTAGGTAAGTTACGGCTGTTTCAACCTTTAAAATTCTTTGTCCGATATGAAATGAAGAAAAACCAATATTTTCCAAAGTAGCAACTTCCTTCTCAATCAGGCCGCCCTCAGGGCCGATGACAAGGGTTGCCTTGTTTTTTACACTGGATGGACATTTTTTCAAAGCTTTTGGATGTGCTGTAATGCACATGCTATCTTTTGCAATCAAAGGCAGTTCTTCTTTTACAAACTGGGTGAAAAATCTTTTTTGATAAATTTTTGGCAACATGGTATCACCGCTTTGCTCCAAGCCAAGGATCATATATTTTTTAAGATTCTCTTGATCAAGCAAAGGAGTTTGCCAATAGCTTTTTTCAACTCTCCAGGAATTTATCAGATAAATTTTTTTAACTCCCAGGCTTGTAATGTTTTCAATGATACGTTTAAGCATTTTAGGCCTTGGCAAAGATAAAACAAGTGTTAATGGCAAAGGTATTAGGGGATCATTCTCAAGGCAGACTCTCATTTCAAGGAAATTGTTTGATAGTTTTGTAATGATCCCTGTGCCGGTTTTGCTGTTTAGAAGACCGCAGGAGAGTTTGGAGCCTTTTTTTACCTTGTTAACTGTGCACAGATGTTTAAAACGCCTGCCATAAAGCTTTACAATATTATTATCAATAAAATCTTTATTTTTTAAAACAACAAGGTTCATTTATTTAGATTTTAGATTTTAGATTTGAGTTGTGAGATTTGAGAAAGTTTGCACATTCTCAGTCCTCACATCTCAAATCTGTCTATAATTCAAAGGTCCTCATATTAACAACAAGCTCAAGGTCCTTAATTTCCTGAACAACTTCCGGAGATACTGGAGTATCGGTTCTCAGAAAGATTATATTTCTGTCCCCCTCTTCTTCCCTTCCAACTGTCATACGTCCGATATTAATATTATGCTTTCCAAGGGTCATACCCATGGAGCCTATGGAACCTGGTTTGTCAACATTGTGAATCAGGCTGAGATGGCCTTCAGGGATCATTTCAAGGCGGAATTTATTTATTCTTACAATTCTGGCATCATCTTTTCCAAAAATGGTACCTTCAAGAATATCGGTTTCTTCCTTGGTTTCTACTGTAATTCTTATAAGGTTCAAAAAATTTCCTGCTTCCTGTGAAGTTGATTCTGAAATCTTGATTCCCCGTTCATTGGCAAGGGAAATTGCATTGACAGAATTAACGTCATGTTTGACAAACTGGGCAAGCAATTCCTTGATACCTGCTACGGTAACAGGTTTGAGATCAAGTTCAGGGAATTGACCGATATATTCAATATCAATGGATTTTATTCCTCCCTTTGCAAGCTGTCCCATCATTTTTCCCATTTTTTCAGAAAGATATATAAAGGGTTTGAGCTCTTTTAAAACTTCACCTGTAACAGACGGAACATTTACAGCATTTATAATAGTATCATGCAGCAGGTATGCAATAATCTGGTTTGCCGCTGCCACAGCAACATTTGTCTGGGCTTCTTTTGTTGATGCTCCAAGATGGGGAGTTGCAATAACCTCATCAAGGGTTAGAAGGGGATTATCTGTTGGAGGTTCTGTAACAAAGACGTCAATGGCAGCTCCTGCAATTTTTCCAGATTTAATGGCATCATAAAGATCAGATTCATTAATAATTCCTCCCCTTGCACAATTTATTACCATGACACCATCCTTCATTTTGGCAAAGGCTTTTGCA
>JBDLIV010000447.1:0-2068 GCA_039714675.1 Thermodesulfobacteriota bacterium | reverse complement strand
TCAAACAATATGTGAAACTTTTTTTTATACTCGGGAAGTCTGTCCACAATCATCTCGCCTTTAGAATAGATTTGTGCAATTTTTTTATCAAAAGGTATTTCCATGAGTATGGGTATTCCTTCTTTTTTGGCATAATTTTTAACGTCATCATTGCCAAGACCGGCCCTGTTGATAACAAGACCATGGGGAATGCCAAGGATTTTTACGGTTTCAACGGCAAGCTTGAGGTCATGGAGACCAAAAGGTGTTGGCTCTGTTACCAAAAGGATAAAATCAGCTTTATTCATTGCAGCAATCACAGGACACGAAGTTCCCGGAGGTGCATCAATAATGGTTATAATATCAGGGTCACTGTAGGATCTTACTTTTTTAATAATAGGGGGAACCATTACCTGGCCTATGTCAAGACGGCCATGTATAAATGAGATGTCTCCGGCTTTCCCGTGTTCGATTTCACCAAGGGATCTTGCTTTTTCCATAACAGCATCTTCAGGACAGATTTCAAAACAGCCGCCACATGAGTGGCAAAGGTTTTCAAATGTCAGGACATCTTTTTTCAATACAGCAATGGCACCAAACCTGCAAATATCCATGCATTTCTTGCAAAAAGTGCATTTTTCAAGATCAATCTGGGGTACAGGAGCCAAAACCGGTTCATTTTTTTCTATTATGGGATTTAAAAAAAGATGTGCATTGGGTTCTTCAACATCACAGTCAAGAAGCTGCACCTCCTGATCAATAGAGAGGGCAAGATTTGTGGAGACTGTTGTTTTTCCGGTTCCTCCCTTGCCGCTTGCAATACTGATAATCATCAGTTACCTTCTCCTTTCAAGCTGTTTGTCTCTCCCGCTATTTTATCGATGCGTTCCAGATGATCCATAAGATTCTGGACATCCTGCATCTCTGGTTCCAATGGAAACTGCATTAGAATACCCAAACCTTCATAAGCTTCATGAAAATCTTTATGGGACAATTGACTTAAAACTACACTATTCATCATGGCATCTTGAAAAAGAGCTTTTTCAATAAGCTCTCTGCCTGTCATGTCTGACAACTCTTCACTGATTATGAAAAGGTCAAATTTTTTATGGGAGAGAGTTGAAAGGGCTTTTTGTGCAGAATCCACCCATTGAGTAGTTATTTTATCTTTAGAAAATGCCGCTTCAATTTTTTTAAAAACAGTTTTTTCCTGACTTACCAGCAGTATATTGACCATATATTATCTTCCTTTGCACCTTTAATTTCCACAGGTTTCCCTGGGCTGTTACAAGACAATAATTTTTACTGCTTCTGTTCTGCTGAGAGCAGAAGGTTTTTTATTCTGTAACAGCTTTTTGAGATATTATTATCATGACTTTTCAGAAGTCAAATCAGAAAGGGCAAGATATAATGCTCCAACGGCAAGTTCAGCGCAATGGAAGTGGTCTTCAGGAAGGGTTTGCAAAAATTTATTGATTCTTTCCGGTGAAATTTTCCATGCAGTTTCAATGGTTTTTCCCTGGATAAATTTTGCCACGGTATTGCAGCAGGCAGTTGTATTCATACAGCCGTCTACCAAAAAGGAGGAAGATTCAATTTTGCTGTTCTTACTCTTTAAGAAAAATTCTACTGTATCACCACAGTCGCCTGTTCTTTTTCCATATCCGTCAGGATTGGTAATTCTTTCTATTCTGTCTGTTCTCAAAGCCATCTCTATATATTTTATAGAGTGGGCTTGAAAAAAATTTGTACTATAATTAAGCATAACTGTTTTTCCATTATTTTTTCATTTTTAAAACTATTTAGTATAGCATAAAATATATCAAAATTGAAGTTGATTTTGCTGCTCTGGATATCTGAAATTTGTGTACACTTTTTTTATTGACACTACAAAAGGCTTAAAGATATGTTTTTAAAAAGACTATGATAATCAAATAGATTACCATAATACATATAAGAATTGTTAAGGATAAAAAAGGATATGGAATGGAACTTATTATTGAACTCATAGTATGGTTTATAATTGAAGTTGTGTTTTGGGGAATTATGTTCTGGACTGGTTATGCAATAACTCAAATTGTAACACTTG
>JBDLIV010000446.1:0-2081 GCA_039714675.1 Thermodesulfobacteriota bacterium | reverse complement strand
TATCTATTCTGTAACAGCATGTTAAATTATAAGATTTACCTAATGAGCAGCGAGTTATTTTCTCATATCTCACTACTCATTACTCAGTTTCTGACCTTCAGGTTAGTTTCTGCCCTTTAGGGTATATCTTTGTTTATGATTTAAGTTCCTCAAGATCACCGAAGAAATCAAGGGATTCAGGATTTTTCAATGCATCCTTATTTTTAACTTCCTTTCCTTCAATCATTTTTTTAACTGCCAGTTCCACTTTTTTCATGTTTAACGTGTAGGGGACATCCGGGCATTCAATTATTTTAGCAGGGACATGGCGTGGCGAAGCATTTGCTCTGATATCAGCCTTGATCTTGTTTTGCAGTTCATCTGTAAGCTCAAATCCCTGTGCCATTTTAACAAAAAGGATAACTCTTACATCATTATTCCAGGATTGCCCTACAATAACTGAGTCTTCAAGCTCTTCCATGGCATCAAGCCGGCGGTAAATTTCAGCTGTACCTATTCTTACTCCACCTGGATTAAGAGTTGCATCAGATCGGCCATACATGATTACGCCGCCATGTTCTGTCACCATGATAAAATCACCATGGGTCCAAATCCCGGGGAATTCATCAAAATAGGCAGACCGGTATTTCGAACCGTCTTCATCGCCCCAGAAAAAGATTGGCATGGAGGGAAATGGTGCTGCACATACAAGTTCTGCCTGTTGTCCCACCACTGGTTTTCCATCATCATCATAGGCATAGACTTTCATCCCAAGACCGCGGCATTGGAGCTCTCCAGTATATACAGGACCCATTGGATTGCCCAGGGCAAAACAGCCGTTAAGATCAGAGCCGCCTGAAATGGAAGCAAGCTGCAGGTCTTCTTTGATCTCATCATATATAAATTCAAAATTTTCATCTGACAAGGGCGATCCAGTTGAGAGAACAGATTTCAAAGAGGATAGATCAAACTGCTTTCCAGGTTTTACCCCTGCTGTTTTCAATGCTTCAATATAGCCAGCACTTGTGCCGAACACAGTTATTTTTTCATCCTGTGCCATCTGCCACAAGGCATCAGGACCAGGGTGAAATGGATTTCCGTCAAAAAGAACGAGAGTAGCACCAACGCTTAAAGAACATGTCAGCCAGTTCCACATCATCCAGCCGCAGGTTGTAAAATAGAAGATTGTATCTTCCTCTTTTAGATCAGTATGCAGCACAAGCTCTTTTTTCTGGTGCAAAAGAACACCGCCCACACTTTGGACCATGCATTTTGGCAGTCCAGTAGTTCCGGACGAGTACATGATATACAATGGGTCATCAAAATCCATCTGCTCAAATTCGATCTCAGTTGATCCAGGATCTTTAAAATCATCATACATCACAACATTGGGCAGAGAACTTATATCAGGTGTTGAAGAAGTGTATGGAATAACAACAATTTTCTCTATGGAAGGAATCTCTTTTACAATACCTGCAATTCTTTCAATACTGTCCAGAGGTTTTCCCTTGAAAAAATAACCATCTGCTGTGAACAATACCTTTGGCTTGGTTTGACCAAATCTGTCTAAGACTCCTTTGATTCCAAAATCAGGAGAACATGAAGACCAGATTGCACCAAGGCTTGTGGCAGCAAGCATTGCAATAATGCTTTCAGGCATATTTGGAACAAATCCAACTACACGATCACCTTTTACTACACCAAGTGCTTTTAAAGAAGCTGCAATTTTTGCAACTTCATCATAGAGTTGATTATAGGTCAATGTCCTGCGAACAGAATCTTCACCCCTGAAAATCAATGCAAGATTATCATTTCTAAATTGCAAAAGATTTTCAGCAAAATTGAGTTTGGAATTGACAAAAAACTTTGCTCCGGGCATCTTGTTTGGATCATCAATGGCTTTGTCATAGGATTGTGAAGACTTGATATCAATAAAATCCCATGTAGTTGCCCAGAAATCTTCAATATTATCCACTGACCACTCCCACAAAGCAGGATAATCTTTAAAATCTTTATTAAATTTTTCATTCACAATATTCATGAAACGATACATATTGGTGGCTTTGATTCTCTCTTCAGACGGCTGCCACAAAAGTTTTGAC
>JBDLIV010000445.1:0-2094 GCA_039714675.1 Thermodesulfobacteriota bacterium | reverse complement strand
GAGCACCACATAAATTTTGGTACAACACAGGCACCTTTTCACTCATATCTTGCAATGATTGGCATGGATACTCTCTCCTTAAGAATGGAGAGACATGTGTCCAATGCCATCAAAGTTGCACGACATCTCAACTCACACGATAAGGTAAAGTGGGTCAATTTTCCAGGACTGACTGACCATACTGATCATGAAACAGCTAAAAAAGTCTTTGAAAACAGAGGTTTTGGTGCAATGATTGCCTTTGGTCTTAAAAATGAAAATCAATGCTTCTCTTTTATTGACAACCTTGAAATGATTTACCATCTTGCCAATCTTGGAGACTGTAAAACCCTGATTATCCATCCATGGTCATCCCAGTACATATCCTTTGAGCCTGAGGTTAAAAAAGATCTTTTAATTACACCTGATCTCTTAAGACTCTCTGTTGGCATAGAAAATGTTGATGATATAATTAATGATCTTGATCAGGCTCTGGAGAAAATATAGGCAAAGGTATTACAGATGAAAGCAGCTTGTAACCAAAATAGTGATAGTTCATATACTGATTCATCATATGGACCTGTAGAGAAGCAGTTTTTTTCCATTGAAGATAAAGATTTCACCCTTCAATGTGGGGAAAAACTTCCTAATATTACAATTGCATATGAAACATTTGGTACTCTTGATGAAAAAAAGAGTAATGCTGTGCTGGTGTTCCATGCATTGACCGGGGACTCCCATGCTGCAGGTTTTTATAAAGGTACCGATGAAAAACCCGGCTGGTGGGATATTGTAATAGGTCCTGGCAAAGCCATTGATACTGATAAATATTTTGTTATATGCTCAAATATTCTCGGCGGATGTATGGGCTCAACCGGGCCTCCTTCAACCGTGCCTGGAAAAAAAGAATTCTATGGAATGAATTTTCCTGTAATCACTGTTACCGACATGGTCAGATGCCAGAAAAAATTGATAGATCGCTTAAATATAAAACAGCTCTTATCAGTTATAGGCGGATCACTCGGCGGCATGCAGGCCATGGAGTGGAGTGTCAGATATCCTGACATGGTAAAATCTGTCATCCCCCTTGCCACAACCATGAAACACTCTGCTCTTGCCATTGCTTTCAACGAAGTTGCAAGGCATGCCATTAAAAGTGATCCAAACTGGAATGACGGCAATTACAGTGATGACAAAAAACCGGATGTGGGGCTCTCTGTTGCGAGAATGATCGGTCATATAACATATCTGTCCGATGAATCAATGCGGCTTAAATTCGGCAGAAAACTACAGGACAAGAAAGATCTCTCTTTTACATTTGATTCCCAGTTTCAGGTGGAAAATTATCTAAAATACCAGGGGGAGAAATTTGTGGACAGATTTGATGCCAATTCTTTTTTATACATCACAAAAGCTGCAGATTATTATGACCTTGAAATGCAGCACGGTAATGGATCATCTGTCAAAGCTTTTTCCAGGGCAAAGGCAAAATTTCTTGTTGTTTCATACTCTTCTGACTGGCTGTATCCAACCTATGAATCAAAAGCCATTGTTAAAGCCTTGAAAAAAAACAGGCTTGATGTAAGTTTTTGCGAAATTGAATCAAGCCTTGGACATGACGCATTTCTTCTTTTTGATAACCGCCTGAATAGAATGATAAAAGGTTTTCTATCAAGTGTTTATAAAGGAGTAAAAGAGAATAAAAATGAGATTTGACCTTCAAATTATAGCATCCTGGATTAAACCGGGAGCTGAAGTTTTAGGGCTTGGCTGCGGTGAAGGCGAGCTTTTACATTATCTTAAAAACAATAAAAAAGTTAAAGAGACCGGAATTGAGATTAAAGACAGCAAAGTAGCTTTATGCATTGAAAAAGGTCTTTCCGTGCTTCAGGGAGATATAAACAGTGAAATTGAAGATTATGCTGATAACAGCTTTGACTATTGTATCTTAAGCCAGACTCTGCAGCAGGTATATAATCCCGAAAATTTGATCAAAGAGATGCTGCGGGTTGGAAAAAAAGCAATTGTCAGTTTTCCAAACTTTGGCCACCATAAAATAAGATCCCAGCTTCTTTTCACAGGCAAAGCTCCTGTATCAAGGGAGCTTCCCTATCA
>JBDLIV010000444.1:0-2097 GCA_039714675.1 Thermodesulfobacteriota bacterium | reverse complement strand
TAACTGTTTTAAATACAAAATCAAGTATGAAACTGGTTGAGGCATTGTATCAATATGATACCCTTACCCGTTTAAATGATTCCAGATTCGGGGATTCCAAAAGGGAGGTCAGTGATATTGAAGAGTATATTAAAATGGGAAAAATCGGCCAGGCCTTTTGTGCTGAGAAAAGAACTGTACTGCTGATAGATGAGATTGATAAGGCAGATACAGATTTTCAGGATGATATGCTGGACGTTCTTGACCAGATGCAGTTTGATATAATTGAAACAGATAAAACAATATCAGCAACACACAGACCTGTTATCATTATCACATCCAATGCAAAAAAAGATCTTTCAGATCCTTTTCTCGGCAGGTGTAATTTTCATCATATTGCCTTTCCTGATCCCAAAATGATGAGAAAAATCATAGGGGTGCATTTTCAGGATATTGATACGAAACTTGCTGAAAATGCAATTGACTCTTTTTACCGCATGCGTGAGATTGACGGCATTGAAAAAAAACCTGCCACAAGAGAATTGATCAACTGGATACGGGCTTTGAATGCTGATCCTGATTTCAGGGCAAAGGATCTTGTTAAAGGAAAGCTTCCTTTCCTGGGTATACTGTTTAAAAAAAGCCCTGACTATGAAAGAGCCAAAAATATAACCTCCAGAAGAGGCATGTTTTAATTGGCGGGTTTATGTTTTTAAAATTTTTCTATACATTAAAGGAGATTGGAATACCAGTCTCTCCTACATCATTTCTCACACTGCAAAAAGCATTGCATAAAGGAATGATAACCACTCTTGATGATTTTTATACCAGCGCCAGAGCTATTCTTGTTAAAAGCGAAAGATATTTTGACCTCTATGACCAGGTGTTTGTCCACCATTTTGAAGGAGTACCCCTGCCTGAAAATGATGGTTTTGAGATTGATGAAATGGCACAAGGCATGCTTGATGAGTGGCTTAAAAACCCAAAAATGATGGCAGATGCTCTGGGAGTTGATGAAGAGCAGCTTAAGAACATGTCACCTGAAGAGCTAATCGAATACTTTAAAAAGCGGTTAAAAGATCAGGAAGGAGAACACCATGGCGGCTATAAATGGATTGGTACCGGCGGATATTCTCCGGTCGGGCATTCCGGGCATCATCCGGGCGGCATGAGGGTTGGCGGAGAATCAAGAAACAAATCTGCTGTAAAAGTTGCCAATGAAAGACGGTATAAAGATTATTCAACATCAGGTCCTTTAACCCAGGCAAAAATGGGAGAAGCTTTAAAGCGGTTGCGGAATATGATTCCGGCAGGCCCGTTGGATACCGTCAATATAGATGAAACCATTAGAGAGACCATGAGAAATGCGGGTGAAATTGAACTTGTATTTAAAAGAGCGCTTAAAGACAAGCTCAAAATTATCCTGGCTATTGATAACGGCGGCTGGTCCATGGACCCATATATTCAGGTGGTTCAGACTCTTTTTGATTATGCAAGAGCCCAGTTCAAGGAAGTGAAAACCTATTTTTTCCATAATACAATTTATGATTATCTGTGGGAAGATCCTGCAAGATATAAAAAACCAAAAAATATTATTGAATTTTCAAGACTTGACCCTGATACAAGATTGATCATTGTGGGTGATGCCAGCATGGCACCATATGAACTTATGGCCCATGACGGCTCCATTCATATCACTGAAAGAAGTGGAAGGCCAAGTTTGGAGCAGCTTAATTTTATGAGAAAAACCTTTACTCATTCAGTTTGGCTGAATCCTGTCTCCGAAAACATGTGGGGATATACTCACACTATTATGTCCATATCAAAGATTTTTCCCATGTATGAACTATCCCTGGACGGCCTTGAAAAAGCTGTGACAAAACTTATGAGCAAACATTAAACAAGAGCCATCCTGACTGTAATCTTATATTAAATACTGACCTGACCTTTAAAAACCTCAGTTGCAGGGCCGGTTTTGAAAATATGGTTTGTGGATTTATCCCAAAAAATATCAAGATCACCTCCATCAAGGTGAACAACAGCTTCCTGGCCGATTTTTCCTGCAAGATTTGCTGCAACAAGCGATGCACATGCTCCTGTACCACAGGCAAGGGTTAT
>JBDLIV010000443.1:0-2110 GCA_039714675.1 Thermodesulfobacteriota bacterium | reverse complement strand
TATTTCTCATGGAGAAGCCAATAGTGTTTGGACGAAAACTCACCCATCTGCTTCGTTGCTTCAAAATATTGAAATCCTCATGTACTTCAGTACACTCCGGTTTCAATATCTCTTGCGCCTCACATATGGGCAATTTTTCATCCAAACACGAATTGCCAATCAGATATAAAATAAGGAGTTTATAATTATGACATACAAAGAAGAATTTATTGATTTTTTGATAGAGTGTAATGCCCTGAAATTTGGAGAATTTGAACTGAAAAGCGGCAGGATAGCTCCCTATTTTATCAACACGGGCATGTTTGATACAGGTCGGAAAATCAAGAAACTTGGATTTTTTTATGCCAAAGCCATGCAGGAACATTTTGCAGATGATTTTGAAGGTGTTTATGGCCCGGCCTACAAAGGGATACCTCTATGTATCTCTGCTGCACAGGCGCTCTCTGATATGGGCGTAGAGAGAGGATACGTATTTAATCGCAAGGAGGCTAAAACCTATGCTGACAAAAGCCTTGTTGTTGGCATGCCATTGACCTCCCAAACCAGGCTCATTCTTGTGGATGATGTTATTACTTCAGGCAAGGCAATAAGAGAGTCCCTTGTAACTCTTAAATCATGCAATAATCCAGTTGTTAAGGGTATTATCATCAGTGTGAACCGTGAGGAAAAAGGAAAAACTGATAAAAATGCCCTGAAAGAAGTTGAACAAACCCTTGGTATTCCAATTTATTCCATTGTCACCATAACAGATATTAAAAAATATCTGCATAATAAAACAATAGATAACAAAATTATTATTGATGATAATATGCTTGCCAAAATTGATTCTTATCTTGAAGAGTATGGCGTTTTAAATTGAAACAATATCAAATCAGGCTGTATTTGAATTTTTATGTTCATATTCGGATCCGTTCCCTTTTTTAACCATTCCCATGTAAATGGCTGACATTGTCAGCATCACTCCGACCCAGTTGATCAGATCTGTTGGCCGGGCAAAAAACAGTACGTCCCATACAAAAGCTAGGGCTGGTTGGAGTAGAAGAATAAGACCGGTGCGGGATGCCTGGATATGAGGCATGGCATTGGCGATCATGACCCAGCCCGCAAACTGGCTGAAAAAGCCTAACGCACCCAGTGATAGGAGAGATTGGGTATCCGGGATGGCAAAAGAATAGTCCTTGATCACCATAAAGACTCCCAGGAAGAGAGCGGCAGTGGCAGACACTAGCATCATGTAGAAAAAATGGGAAGCGTCTTTCCGGTCCGACTGAAGCTGCCGCAGAGTCAAGAGATAACCGATGTAGCAGGCAGCCGTTGCAAAACCATAGTAAATGCCTGTTTTATATTCAGACCCAAGGATATCCCAGTTTATACCGATGATTAAATATAACCCCAGCATGGCCAAGGGCAGAGAAAGGACAAAAACAACCCTCAGCTTTTCCCTAAAAAACATGATTCCCACAAGGGTCAGGCCGAATACCTGGAAATTGCCCAGAATGGTGGCCAGACCCGGTCCAATATAGTGGATGCTTTTATGCCAGCAGTAGAGGTCCAGCGCGAAGAATAGGCCTGAAAGTGTTGCGATAAGATATTTTTTCAGACTTTTGACCGCAAATTCTCTCCTGATAATGGAGGCAGGAATCAGGAAGAGACAACCAAAGAAGAGCCGGTAGAAGGCTGAAACAGTTGGAGGCACATGGGCTGTTTCCACCCAGACGCCAGAAAAACTTATCAGGACAGCTCCGGTGATCAGAATGGCAATCGCATTGCGTTTTGGATTGAAAGAGATCATGGCCATAACCTTATGCTGTATAAATTCAATTGTAAGTATAACAGGCATAAATCTTTGTCAATAATGCAGAACGTTTCTTTCAAGGCCGACGCAAGTAATATTGGATTTAAACCACAACCCTGTCAATCACTTCCTCTAAATTTTTTCGTTTTACCCATACAAAGAAATATTTTATAGGTCTGAACAAAAGTCTGCTCAATCTTCAATATAAAGTAATATAAGATTTTGAAATTTGATTTTGGCCTATCCCATATAATGAAATTTTGAATATAGGAAGAAAATAATATAGATACAATATATTGTGCCCGGAAGAATTTT
>JBDLIV010000442.1:0-2110 GCA_039714675.1 Thermodesulfobacteriota bacterium | reverse complement strand
AAGCTTGAGATACTTAATGTATCTCTTTTTAAACTCTTTAAAGTCTTGTTCTAGACCCGCTCTTACAATTTCTCACTGACCAATTTTCAAAGATCAAAATCTTTTTAGGGAAACTTGATTTTTTACCATAAAAGAAGAATATTAATATATATGAATTCTATCTGTTTGTCAAACTATTTTTTAAAATTTATCAAAAAATATTTTGTTATTTTAAGATAAGCCCTTTTGGCAATTTTTCACCAAACTGTCTATTTTTTTCTTTTAAAACAATATCAGTTTTTTCACTGATTATTTTAATAACTGAAGCTTTAACTTTTCTTGTTTTCAGCCACTTAACAACTCTTGCAATATCTGCCGGTTCAATATCCCGTGTTCTATCTCCTGTTTTTCGAGATATCTGTGCAATCATGTTATCAACAAGATCACTCTTCTGCCAAGTTTTTTTCATTATCTGATTGATCCATTTTACAACTTCCTGAGAAGGTACTACTCTGTCAACAGATCCATAAAGCAACTCTCTTGCACCAAAACGGGACAATGTCCATAACATATTCTCCTGTTTTTTGCGTGGTTTAATCATTGGGAGAAGAGCTTTGGCTAGAACTACTTTATCCTTGATAAGAAGCCTTTCCATATTCCCAGCTGCCATCCACAATTCAATCTGCTCCTGGGGTGCTAATTTTGTATTACTGTTTTTCCCCTTAATTAAAAAGGGGGAAATATCTTGAAAAACCTGGCGCTGCTGACCTGCTTTTAACCCTGCAGCTATTCTTCTAATAAAGATCCACCATTCAAGTCGATTTTGCTGTGTTTTATTAAATATCAAACCTGATAAATATATTTTCCATATTTTCCTTATCCGTTCTTCATCAAAGCCGTCTCCAAACCCGGGGCGTATGCAGAATCCTGTTAAATTAAGCCATCTTGCCTCATGTTCGGGTGAATACTTTCGAACCTTTTCAAATGCAATAAGTTTATCTGCAATAGAACGTAAAAAGGATAAAGGCCAATTTGCTCTTTTCTCTGCAACTATTTTTTCAATTTGTTTTACAATACTTTTAAGGAATGGATTGCTGTCAGATTTATCTGTAAAAACATGCTCAATCAAATCACAGGTGTTTTTTATTAAAGCATCATCATAAATTCTGCTTTCCTTTGCTTCAACATCTTTTTGTATATCTCTAAGTTGAAACAGTAATTTCCATTTATGATCAGAGACCAGGGAGTTACAATACATGGACAAAGTTCCCATTTCTGAATATTGTGCTCCTATTGTCACAGGAATAATTTTTTTATTACCATTTTTCCCAAATTTGATAATTGTTTTCACAGGAGTCATTACAGATAAGGAATTATCCATTGTTATAATTTCACCTGCTTTATCCCCTGATCTGAAACTGGAAGAATAGATATCAAAACTAACTGGCTCGTTAGTTCTCACTTCATATTCCATTTCAGGAAGATCAATGACAGAACCTTCATCCAGCCCTCTTTCCACAAGGCAAACAGCCTTTGAGACATTTTCTTTTTTATCTGCAACTCCTATATAATAACTTCTCGGGCTCCCACTGCCGACTTTTACACCCTGCCCCTGTTTTACAAGGCCATAATAGGATGCACCAATTCCAACAGCCAGCTCTGGAACTGTGTTCTCAAGTATTTGAGGTGATTCTGCTTCACCTGTCTCAAACCATTTTTGGATAACTTTCCTTATCCTTGTCTGGACAAGATCAGGTTTTAGTGTTCCACCATTAAATAAAATATAATCAGGCAGAGGCTCTTTTGAAAGACTTTGCCTGATTTCATCCCTGTGGTTTTCCAAAAAACTGATAATATGTTTTGTCACTGCAGATTCTTTTTCAAGTGGAAGTCCAAAATCTGTGACTTCTCTACCAATATCAATATTGAGATTGGCATCAGATTCAACATAGGGATAAAATTCATCAAGCAGTATTGTTTCTACATCTTCTCTTGTTAAATCTGCTGCAAGGGTTCCTGCAATTAATGTTCGGCCTTCACCCTTTATTGTTATTCTGACTGAAGAAACACCCTGCTCAAGTATTTTCTCTTTGGCTTCCCTGCATTGATAACATAATGTTTTCCACTTGTC
>JBDLIV010000441.1:0-2112 GCA_039714675.1 Thermodesulfobacteriota bacterium | reverse complement strand
TCTGTTTAATTAAATTAAATTGATAAAAAACCTTGATTTTAATTAATCACATGTTATAAAAGCGTTTTTTATACAGATTATATTTAATATAAGTTGTAACATAAATAATTTTAAATTTTTTAAGGAGGCTATTAAAATGGCATTTAATCCAATTGTTGATCAAGACAAATGTGTAGGTTGTGAAGAGTGTGTTGACGTATGTCCAGTGGAAGTTTTTGAAATGGAAGATGACAAATCTGTTCCAGTTAACGCTGAAGAATGCATGGGATGCGAAAGCTGTGTAGAAGTTTGTGAAGAAGACGCTATTGTTATTGAAGAAGATTAAGACACTCTTTCATACATAATAAAAATACCGGGTTATTTGTCTGCCCGGTATTTTTATTTTAAAGCGTTTTGCAATTCCATGAAGCTGCTGAAGGAATCAATTCAAAAAAACAGTATCTGTCTCTTGGGACTTCCCTTTGACAAAAATTCCTCTTTTCTGAAAGGTGCTTCTCTGGCACCTGAACAAATCAGAAAAACCTATTTTTCAGATTCATCCAACCTGTGGTCGGAAAAAGGCTATGATCTTGAATCAATAGAGTCTTTATGCGATTGTGGAAATCTTGACTTTAAAGCAGATGAGGATGAATTTCATACCACCACCAAATCTGTTGAAAAGGTGCTTGAACAGGATTGTTGTCTGATTTGTCTTGGAGGAGATCATTCTGTTACCTTCCCTGTGATAAAGGCATATGCGAAAAAATATAATAATCTTAATATCCTTCATCTTGATGCCCACCCTGATCTATATGACAGCTTTCAAGGCAATGTCTATTCCCATGCCAGCCCTTTTGCAAGAATCATGGAAAAAAAGCTTGTGAAAAGAGTTGTTCAGGCAGGTATTAGAACCATGAACGGGCATCAGCAAGAGCAGGCGGAAAAATTTGGTGTTGAAGTTCATGAAATGAAGGATATTCAAAGCTGGCCCGGTTCATTTAAATTTAACGGGCCTGTTTATCTCTCCCTTGATTTAGATTGTCTTGACCCTGCCTTTGCTCCGGGAGTTTCCCACCATGAACCAGGTGGAATGACCACCCGCCAGGTTATTGATATTATTCATCATTTTAAGGGAAAACTCGTTGGTGCTGATATTGTAGAATATAATCCTGACAGGGATGTAAATTCAATGACATCCATGGTTGCAGCCAAATTTCTAAAGGAAATTATTGCAAGGATATATGAAGATACAAATCAATGATCCCTGGAGAACTCAAAACCTGAGTGACAGACAACTTAACCCGCCGTCAAGTTTTTTAAATTCTGAAACATCCACCTCAATAACTTTATACCCGGCATTCTCTATTATTTTTTTTGTTTCAGGAGACTTGTTTGGAACCAGTACATTGCCATTTATCCACACAGAGTTGGCAGCATAGGACTCTTTTTTATCAACTTTCAGGATATTAAAGCCCTTTAATTCAGATTTAGTTAGAAATTCACCAACAGCAAGCAGATTGTTGTTTTCAAGGTAGGATATCCCTGTCTTTAAATGCAGAACTTTTTCAAGTTTTATGGTTGATGAAGTAAAATGATATTTTTTTAAAATTTTGTTAAGCTGTGATGCACCGTCAATATTGGTACGTTCAGAGACTCCTGTAAAATAGTGGTCATTAACCATCATTATATCTCCGGCATCAAGGGTGCCGGGATTCTCGATATATTCCACCTGAATACCAAGTTCTTTGACAGTTCTGTCTACGCTTATGGTCTCATTTTCTCTGGAAGCAGCTCCAGGGTTTGTGATAATGGCACAGCGAGGCGTAATAAGACAGGTGTCTTCAATAAAAGTAGAATCTGGAAAATTTTCATCAGGTTTAAGCACAATCACCTTTAATCCACATTGTTTCAATACCTGGATATAGTTTTCATGCTGTTTTAGAGCAAGTTTATAATCAGGATGCCCAAGATTTGCTGTGGTAATCCCTTTGACCATGTTTTTACATGGTGTTTTTACAATGGCGCTGGTAAACAAAATCAAGTCTCCTTTTTCATAAAATTGGCTGTATTGCTTAAGTAAACACCTGCAATAACGAGTATTGCTCCGATAATTAAGGATATTGTCAACGGCTC
>JBDLIV010000440.1:0-2117 GCA_039714675.1 Thermodesulfobacteriota bacterium | reverse complement strand
CCGGATGTGGAAGAAATATTGATAATTCTGCCAAATCGTTTGGGCAGCATATTTTTTACGGCAAGCCTTGTGACATTGAAAAAACCAGTCAGGTTAGTATCCAGGACATTTTGCCAGTTGTCCTTTTTCATCCAGACCATGAGCATATCATCCCTTATTCCGGCATTGTTGACCAGAATATCTATTTTCCCTTTTTCAGAAATAATTGTTTCAATAGCTTTTTCAGATTCTTCCTGATTGGTAACATCAAACTGAAACAGCCTGGCTTTTCCTCCATTATTGGTTATTTCTTCCAAAGTTTCACTGGCTTTTTTTTTGTTTGAACTGAAATTAAGATATACAAACCGATTCGTTTTGGCTAAAGCAATGGCAATGGCTTTTCCTATCCCTCTACTGGCTCCTGTAACAAGAGCGATTTGTTCGGTATCTGATTTTTTTTCAGCCATTTTTTCTCCTTATACTGCTTCTGTTTCGTTTATTGTCCGGCAGTTGATGCCCGTCCTTATTTTTTGTAAAACCAGTGTTGCGTTTATTCCACCAAAAGCAAAGTTGCTTGTCATAACCTTTTTTACCTGTTTTTTTATCTGTTTTTGAACATGAAAAATCCCATCACAATCAGGATCAATCGTTTCAAGGTTGAGTGTAGGTATAATCAAATTGTGCTCCATCATCAAAAGACAGAATATGGTTTCCATTACTCCGCTGGCCGCCAGAGTATGTCCTGTAAAACCCTTTGTGGCACTCACGGGAATCTTATCTCCACAAATCATTTTGATTGCCTTTGATTCAGCAACATCACCCAGTTTTGTACCAGTAGCATGAGCATTGATATAGTCTATTTCATTTATGTCGCATCCCGCCTGGTCCAGTGCTCCTTTCATACATCTAAACATTCCTTCAGCACTGGGCGAGGTCATGTGCTTGCCATCACAGCAGGTATAATACCCTATCAACTCTCCTAAAATATCTGCTCCACGATTTTTTGCATGCTCATACTCCTCCAGAACAAGGGTAGCAGCACCCTCACTGACCACAAGTCCATCCCTGGCAAGATCAAATGGGCTGGGTGTTTTTAAAGGTTGTGTCCCTCTCTTTTTTGATGCTGCATGGAGAACATCAAAAACCCCGGCAGTTGAGTAATGAAGTTCATCCGACCCTCCACAGATCATAACGGTCTGATAACCATTTTTTATCATCTCAAACCCTTCCCCGATTGCCTGTGTGCTTGTTGAACACGCTGAACAAGGAGACAACACTCTCCCTTTTGTTTTCAGCATGGCCGCCACATTTGCAGAAACGGAATGGTTCATTATTTTCATAAAAGTGGTACCTTCAAGACAGGAAATACCACCTGATGTTAAAAAATCGTTAAAGATTTTCTCAATTACTCCCCCGGACCCAGTGGTTGAGCCCATGGACACTCCTGTGTCTGCAGATGAAATAATATCCGGGTCAATGCCGGACATGGCTATCGCGTCCAGTGTGGACAATGCAGCCATAATAGCCATGGGTCCCATGGTTCTTCTGTCTTTTCTATTGATTCTTTTTGCATCATAATCGCGGCACCGGCCTGCAACACGAACCCTTAAATCTTTAATCTGTGCCCAGGAATCTACAGATTCAATGCCGGATCGATTGGTCAAAAGCGAATGGTATACATCCTGTTTTGTGTTTCCAATGGGAGAAATAATCCCCATACCTGTAATAACAACTCTCTTCATCGTCTAATTTTCTACATCTGTTATTTTTTTAGTTATATAATCTTTCCCTATCAGCATCTGACATAACTTAACACTGGATACAATAGATCCATGAATGCCGTTAAATCCGATACTTTGACCGGTTAAAAACAGGTTTCTCACCTTTGTAGCCGGACTGAACATCCCTTCAAGAAAATGTTGTGCTGTCTTTTTTATGCCATACGCACTGCCGTTCTTTGTAAGGGTGTAACGCTGAAAGGTAGCGGATGAATAGCTGTCTGCAACTTCCGCATGGTCACGAACATCAGGAAAAATCATGGCAATATGATTCAGTATTTTTCCGGCAAGTTTGTTTTTTAAAATTCTGTATTCAGTATCTTTCGATTTTTTATAAACTTTCTCCAACACTTCTGTTTC
>JBDLIV010000439.1:0-2119 GCA_039714675.1 Thermodesulfobacteriota bacterium | reverse complement strand
TCCCTTGCAAGGTGAGATTGTGGAGGTGCAAGTTCAAGTACAAGCTCCCATGACTTTTTAGCCTGTTTATAATCTTTTAATGCTTCATAAGCTTTTGCAAGATCAGAATGCAGGATAGCAGCCCCTGGATTTTTTTTAAGATAAGAATGTAGAAAATTAAGTGCCCGGGTATAATCTCCTGTTTTAATGTAAATGGATGATATGCCGTGAACAGCACTTAAAAAATCAGGATTTATATTTAAGGATTGTTGAAAATATGATCTTGCCCGTTTATACATTCTCTGGTGGAAATATACCCAACCAAGGTTGGATAAGGGCATTTCAGGGGTTGCATATAAGATATTTTCTGATACTTCTTTAAAACACGCAATTGCCAGATCCCATTTTTCTTGTTTAAGATAGGCCACTCCCAGGTTGTTTTTTGCACGAATATAATCAGGTTTTTCAGTTAATGCTTTTTTAAAAGACTCTTCAGCCAGTTTGTATCGTTTCTTGGCAAGATAAACAAGCCCAAGGCTGTTGTTAAGATAAGGATCATCCGGGATGGTTTCTTGAGCTTTGAGCAGTGTTTTTAAAGCAGCTGTATAATTGCCTGAATTATAATATTCCCCACCAAGCCTTTGGGTTGCAACAGCAAGCTTTATATCTTTTTGTGAATCCATATTTTTAGATGCGCATGATGCAAAAAGAAGAAGAGTGAGAAAGAGGCAGCATAAATTTTTCATGTGGATATTTTCCTTTACTCTATTTGTGATCTGGTTTTTGTGGTCAGGATTTTTATATTTTCTTTTTCCAAATATTTTTTTGAATCCATGCTTAAATGTTCATCGGAGATAAATAATTTATCACGGTTTTTAGCTGCATAAAGGCCATTGATAGTCTGGACGCTCCCCTGATCAGAAAAAGAGGGATTTTCCCATGTTGTATATCCAAGGGATGAGAACAGTTGTTGTGCAATTTCCAGGGTGGCCATTTTTGGTGCCAGAGAGAGAATTGTAAATTCTCTTTTTTCCAGTGCTTTTAAGGCAGCACCATAAACATTGCCAAAATTAATTAATAAATCTGCAGCATCCTGCCTTATAACCCTGCCGAACCTTGCCTCAAGATTTATATTGTTAATTGTGAATGGTATTTTTACATCTGGGATATAATCATAATCAGTTTGGCTCAGGAGTTGTTCAATATTTTTTTTATATTCTCTTGTGATACTGTATTGTTTCAAGTTTTTGTTTTTGTCCATGGATTTTATTTTATCAAGGGTTTCAGATATCAATTGAGTTTTTATACCCTTCCAATAAGTTTGTACATATTCAAGCAGCTCAGCATTTACATTATCGCCTGATATAATCAATATTTTGGAACCATCATCACTTTCTATAACTGGAGAAGATGATAAATCCATAACTTGACTTGCGCCATCTCTCCCTGGAAAGTACATTTTACCTTGGTTCAAAAGTGTACCGCCAATCAGTGCAGAATATTTTTTTAATTGTGCCAGTTCATGATCATTAATTCTGCGTTTCACAGCTGCTATTTTGTCCCTCTTGGTTTCAGCAATTGGAATTTTTCCCGATAAAACAGATTTAAACCATGAATGTGATTTGATTGATGGGTCAGGCAGGTAAATATCAGCCCCTTCATATATGATATTTATATTTTTTATGTCAGGATTTGCAAGTTTGAATGCTTGTATACCTTCTTTTGACAATCCTCCACCTGTTTTTAAAAAATCCTTATCCATCAGCTCTGAAATTGTCTCTCCCTTTTGAACTTTATGCTTTTGAAGGAATGGTTTTAGCTCCAGATCCTCTACTATTGCTGAAAATTCTATAACTGGAATATCAACTTTTCCAGGAGAGCTTTGTGCATATTCCTCCTTTTTTATTTTTTTTAGGGGGATAACTATATGAATACCAGGTTCAATTGCGTCGACGTTGTTAATCTCAGGGTTGATTTTTTTGAAAATGATAATGAAATGCGGAAAATCCTGTTCTGAGAGTTCTCCTTTTTTTCTTAAAATTTTATATAACCAGTCATCTTTGCTGACTACATATGGCTCACACAGGACGTGTTCATCATTATATTTAAAAATAGAGTATTGTTTATAAGAAGTTTTTAC
>JBDLIV010000438.1:0-2123 GCA_039714675.1 Thermodesulfobacteriota bacterium | reverse complement strand
TAATTTTTTAATCTGTTTTCAAACTTTTGCAATTGGTTTTTATAGTATGCTTTTTTATCACTGGAAAGAAAGAGAGCTTCTTGTGCCGCACTGATTGCACTTTCAATATCATTATTTATAAAACAAGCCTGTGCATAGGTGTCTAAAATAAAAGCCTCTCTTTTTTGATTTAAAGCCCTTATTGAATATTCCAGGGCCTTGTTTTTGTTTTGAAATTCTTTTTGAGGACATGTTGCAAAAAGCCAGGCAAGATTATTCAAGGCATGGACATTTGCAGGATCAACTCTTAGTACATTTTCATATGAATCAATGGCTTTATCATAGATTTTTCTATTATAGTAATAATCACCAACTACTGCATAAAGATCTGAATTTTCAGGGTTAACCTCAAGTTGCTGATAGAGAATTTTTTCAGCAATAAAATTTCCAAAGGCTTCCTTTGCCATGCCATAATTTATGGAATAACCAAGACTAAAGAGCAGAATAATAAGGATAAAATATCCTGTTATTAATTTTTTGACATGTAAATGATGGTTTTTTATTAATTTTGGATTTTTTTGACATTTTTCCAGGAATCTTACTCTCTGCCCAATACTGAAATGATGCCAGTTAGGTTTATCAATGGATTGTCTTGAAAAAGATGCAATCTTGTAGAATGTTGAAATAAGAGGCGAAGAATCATGGGTGAAATTATAGACATGGAGATCTGCCTGACGTTCAAAATTTCTCATGAAAAACCCAAACACAAATCTGAAATACAGAATAAAAAATCCAATTAAAGTGGCTGAGATCAAAAGCGGATGTGCAGCATCTTTATTAACACCAATAAATTCAAACAATTTATAGAGAGGTTCAATAATATATAACAGCAGCATAATGGGTTCAAAAAAGAGAAAATTACAGGCTATGAATCCTGCAAAAAAGAGGAGATAAAAAAGCATGTGATGCTTTTGAACATGTCCTATTTCATGCTGTATAACAGCATCAATTTCATCACTGTTTAATGAGTTTAGTAAAGCTGGAGTGACAAGGATATATCTGAACCTTGCAATAAGCCCCATGACACCGGCGGTAATCATGGTACCGCCAAACAATTCCCATTTTAAAATATTTGCATATTTCAGCCTGGCTGCTTTGCAGACATTTTCAATCCTGTCTCTTGTCAACCCGGGTTCAAGAGGTTTGCAATTCCAGAGCTTTTGGATTAATACAGGTCCTAAAATAGATATTGCCACAATAAAAAAAGAGATGTATCCGATTTCACCTGCAGTTGTGTTTAAAAAATTATTAAGACCCTTCCATGGTAAAAATTTTAAAAGATCTGCAATGATTGATATACAAAACCAGGGCAAAAGAGCTGGCAGGGAAAAAGAGATATTGGATATGATAAAGTCCCTTTTTGATACTCTTCCCGCAAAATATTGTTTTTGTACACCATATGCTGCATTCCATATGATTGTTAGATAAAAAAGAAATAAGCCAAGAAAAATAATTGCTTCAGCTGTTGGAACAAGATTAAAAAATGTTATTCCGGAAAAAAAAAGATTTAATTTTAATCCATAAATATTGATGGCAAAGATGATTAAAGCAAATATGGAAAACCGTGAAATATACTGGTTTATTAAATGATCAAAATATCCATAGGGATTTTTATCTACCTTTTTTCTAAGTCGATTAAATGCAATATGACAAACCATAATAAACAAAATATTAATTATAAGGCTGTCAAATAGGACACTATTATCAAAATCGCTAAAATTATCTGTAGTTTCAAACAGTTCTGAAGTCGTATAAATTACAAGTGCTATAATGAAATATAAAAAATTAGCAAACATTTATATGACCCCGGAAGAGGCAAAGGTGTTTAAAATAATCCAGGATTTTACATCAAATTTGATGCTGGTATCAGATAAAAGATCTGCTGCTTTATTTTGTGATAACATTATGGTTTCAATATCTTCAGATTCTTCATTAAAGTTATTTGTAGGTTCACCCTGGCACTCAACAAACAGCAGGCTTACAGACTCATCAGTCATTCCAGAAGATGAAAATACAGCAGGGCTTTTTTTCAGCACTTTTGTAACACTCAGGCCTGTCTCCTCATAAAGCTCTCTTTTGCCTGC
>JBDLIV010000437.1:0-2123 GCA_039714675.1 Thermodesulfobacteriota bacterium | reverse complement strand
TTTGCAGTAAGATTAACAGAAGAGTGTTTGTCAAGATAATTGGTTTCCAGTGACTCCATTAAACCCTGCTCCAGAATTTCCTGTTTTGTTAAGAAATATTCAAGAATATTGGATGGATGTTCTCTTTTTTCCTCTATCGCAATCTCTCCTCCCTCATGTTTTGCAGAGATATTGGGAACCTCTTTGGCAATTTCAAGGAGTTCATCCCTTCTGTTATAGGGCTGATTTACAATGGCCTGACAGGTTTCTGTAATATGGTGTTCAAAGCGGACCTCTTTTTCCAGGCCCAACTCTTTTCTTATGATATTAGCTCCACGGATGGTTTCATTATTCACGGAGTTGGAGAGGTTGAATCCCACAAGAGATGTGGTGCCGTCTTCCCGGCAGAACAGTCTGGCTGTCATGAGAGTCCACATGATAAAGTATGGATTGTCATTACCTACAAATACAGATATTTTAAATTTAATATCCACACCAAGCCTGTGCATCATGTATCCGAGAAGAATTGTCCCGGAATTTACATTCAGCACCTCTTTAATGCCATATGTTATATAGTATTGGAGAAATTCTTCAGCCCATTTTATGGGATGGTCATTGGGCTGGCCAATTCCTCCAAAATATCCTGTAATGGTGTCAGGCCCACCAAGGTGAACATTACTTCCATCGGTTCCCCTGGTATCAAGTGATTCCACATAGGTGGCACCTATGATCTGCATGGCAAGTGCAGTGGCAATGATATCTCCATTATCTTCAACCTGCTCAGCCATATTCCTGACCCGGATAATTCTGCCCGGCATGAGTTCTTTTTTTTCAATGGCTTGTCTGGCCTGGGCCATGAGCCATGGAAAAAACTGCAAAGCACTGATTTCAAGGGTTACTGCATTGGAGAAATCAACAAAAGAGATATCTTTACCATCCCCCACAACATTTTTGCAATAATCATCCATTGAAACAAAAGCTTTTTTATCTCTTTGTTCCATGAGCCATTCAAGATCTGCAACATATGGCGAATCCATCTCTTTCAGACGTTTCATCATAGTTTCTGGATTTCTGGCCTGCTGCGCCTTCTCATTAATGGCTTCTGCTCCGCCAAATTTTTCAATCAGGTTACAAAGCTCTTTTGTTTGTTTATTATCAGGATTTGTGATGAGCTGATTAACAATGTCTAAATCTTCTGCTTTAATTTTAAGCATTTCTTTAAGGTCTATCATGATTATTTTCTCCATCTGTTGTTTTTATCTGGTTTTTTCACCTTATTTTTTCATTTGGGCCATGAATTTTTCTTTCTGGCCTTTCTTCATATGGTAACAATGCTCCTCTTCAGGGAATCTGCCCTGGCGGACATCTTCGCAATACTCCTTCATGGCATTGGTTATGATGGTGGCAACATCACAATATTTTTTAACAAACTTGGGAGTGAATGCCTGGAATTGACCAATGAGATCACTCACAATCAAAAGCTGGCCGTCACACTCTTTTCCCGCACCTATTGAGAATACAGGAATGGTCAGAGTTTCTGCTATATACTGAGCCACTTCAGGAGGCACTGCTTCCACAAGGAGCATCTGGGCACCACTGCTCTGGACTGCCAGGGCATCTTCCACAACCATGGCAGCATCTTCTGCAGTTCTGCCCTGGGCTTTATGACCTCCAAGGGCACCGGAACTCTGCGGTGTAAGACCAATATGACCGATAACAACAATACCAGCCTCCACTATGGCTTTGATTCTTGAAGCAACCCTGGTGCCGCCTTCAAGCTTAATTGCATCCACATCGGCTTTTTTAAGGAACTCTCCTGCATTATATACTGCATCCTCATCAGAAATCTGGTAGCTCATAAAAGGCATATCACCAACAACAAAAGTATTGGGTGCCCCTCTTCTTACAGCATCACAGTGAACAATGCATTGGTCCATGGTTACAGGGACAGTACCTTTATAACCATAAACGCACATACCAAGAGAATCTCCCACAAGAATCATATCAAGCCCTGCAGCTTCAGCAAACTGGGCAGTTGGAAAATCATAGGATGTGAGCCAGGTAACCTTCTCGCCATTTTTTTTCATTTTATAAAAATCATGGATTGCTTTTTTCTTTGACATTTTTCTCTCCTTTTTTATAAC
>JBDLIV010000436.1:0-2125 GCA_039714675.1 Thermodesulfobacteriota bacterium | reverse complement strand
CCGCACACTTCCTTTACAATTAAATATAGAAAAATTTAAAAAAATTTTGTATATATTATTCTTTTGATTTGACAAGATGCTTTTAAGACAAGATATTTGGACACAAGGAATAGTAAATGATTAATTCACATAGACTTGCTCAAAGATTTAAAACTTTTGTTGAGATTGATTCTTTATCCCGGCATGAGCTGGATATTGCACGGGAAATTGAAAAAATATTAACTGATATGGGTGCCAAGATCTGTTATGACAATGCAAAGGACCAGGTTGACGGCAACTGCTCCAATCTTGTGGCAAAGTTTAAAGGCAGTGTTAAGGCTGAACCTCTTTTTTTATGCGGTCATATGGATACTGTAGGGCCTGGGAACAATATAAAAGCCCAGTTTAAAAACGGGGTATTTACAAGCGATGGCACAACGATTCTCGGGGCTGATGATAAATCTGCCATTGCAATTATATTGGAAGTTATGGATGTGATTTTTGAAAACAAGCTTGATTATCCTCCCATTGAAATTATTTTCACTGTATGTGAAGAGATCGGTCTTCTTGGAGCAAAGCATTTTGATTATTCCCTAATGGATTCAAAATTCGGGTATATCCTTGATTCAAGTGATACCAGGGGGATTGTAACAAAGGCTCCAGCTGCAAATAAAATCCATTTTAAAATTTTTGGTAAAGCTGCCCATGCAGGAGTAGAACCTGAAAAAGGGATCAATGCTATTGTGGTTGCATCAAAAGCTGTTTCCCAGCTTCAGCTTGGACGTATTGATGAGGAGACTACTTGCAATCTAGGAAAAATAGAAGGCGGGGTTGCAACTAATATTGTTCCTGAATTTGTTGAAATCCATGGCGAGGCCAGAAGTCATGATGTAAAAAAATTAAAAACTGTTACAGACAATATTACTGAGACATTTTATGATGTTGCCAAAGAGCTTCAGGATGAGTCAGGCCTTCCAAGAATTGAAACCATAGTTGAAAATGATTTTCCAAATACCAATATTCCAGACGATGACAAAGCTGTTCTTCTTGCTAAAAAAGCTGGAGACAACATTGGCTTGTCAATTGCAAGTAAAACAATGGGTGGTGGAGCTGATGCAAATATCTTTTTTAGCAAAGGCATTATTGCCGGGGTGCTGGGAACCGGTATGACTAATGTCCATACAGTGAACGAATCCATTGATATCAAGGATATGGAAGACACTACAAGGCTGGTATTGGAAATCTTAAAAATTCACGCAGCAGGAATGTTTGCCTAAATGATAGCTTATTTTGATATCTTTTCCGGTATCAGCGGGGATATGACCCTTGGTGCATTTATTGATCTTGGAGTGCCTGTTGAGTGGGTAGAACAAAAACTGTCAACTGTTTTAAACGGCTTTAAAATTAAAATCTCTGTTGTTGAAAAAAATTATTTAAAAGCAACAGATATTACTGTTGATATTGATGAACAGAATGGATTGTCAAGAAACTACAAAGATATTAAAAAATTAATTAAAAATTCTTCTCTGCCTGATAAAGTAAAAGAAAACAGCCTGTCTGCCTTTAAAAAAATAGCCCGGGCCGAATCGTATATTCATGATAAAGATATCGAAACAATACATTTCCATGAAATAGGCGGTATTGATTCCATTGTTGATATTATAGGCTCTTTTCTCTGTGTGGAATACCTTGAAATTAAAAACGTATTTGCTTCTGCCATTCCTCTTGGATCTGGTTCAATACATTGCTCCCATGGACAGATACCGGTTCCGGTCCCTGCAACCCTGGAAATTTTAAAAAATATTCCTGTAAAACCATCTGATGCAACTTCAGAGATTGTCACTCCAACCGGAGCTGCTATTATTTCCACACTTGCATCATCTTTTGGAACCATACCGGAAATGATAATCAAAAAGACAGGATACGGTTCCGGAAAAAAAGATACAGGTTCAGGACTTCCCAATTTACTACGCATTGTGCTTGGTGAACCTGCAACAAATCAAAATGAGAAGAGTATTAGTATACAAAAAGAGACTATTTATGTTGTAAAAACAAACATTGATGATATGAGCCCTGAGATTTCAGGATTTTTAATGGAGATTTTGTTTGAGAATAATGCCCTTGATGTATGTTATATTCCGGTTCA
>JBDLIV010000435.1:0-2131 GCA_039714675.1 Thermodesulfobacteriota bacterium | reverse complement strand
GACAAAATATTGATTTTTTTAATTTCAGATGACTCCAATACCAGTTTCAGAATATCAGGTGTCAGTTCAATGTTTTGGGACAATGCTTTTTTCATTTTGACTGCAGATGAATATTTTTCCCCTAAAAGAGGACCTAAATTGTTTATTTCAAAACCTTTATCTTTAATTCTCAACTCAGCTTCCGGTGTGATCTGGTATTGCACAGGTCTGTAAGTCTCCTGCATGAAAACATTCTGCATGAAAAAAAGGCATATAAAACTCACTACTGCTGCAATAACCGGTGTTATAACCCAGCCGCTTGCTATTCCGCCAACCGTACCCCATTTGATAGCCCTTCCACCTTTTAAAAAACCCATTCCAATAACAGCCCCCACAATGGCCTGTGAACTGGATACCGGAACAAGAGGAATTGTCGGCAGTCCATGGGATTTTAAAAAAGCTTCAAGGCCCTGTGACGAGAAAAGAAACAAAACAATTGAGTGAGACCAGACAGCCACAAATGCAGCCACCGGGGACAGGGGCATTATCCCTGAGCCCACGGTCATCATAACCCTTTTTGAATAGGTAAAAACCCCCACGGCAATGGCAAGGCCGCCAAGAAAAAATAATTGCTGCTCTGCTGAAAGTGTAAATAATCCCAGAAGGGTGATATCTGAAAATGGAGCAACAGGTACAAACACACCCATAACATTGGCAATATTATTGGCGCCCAGTGAATATGAACCGAAAATACCTGCAAGAAGCAATCCGTTGCGGGCATATCTATCCAGTCTGAATATGTGGAACTTAAAGGTTGAAATAAAAAAAACAATCATTTTGTAACCCAAAATGGCAATCGCAGCAGAAAGCACCGGGCATAATATCCAGGTAGATACAATTTTTGTCAGGGAATTGATATCTGTTAAAGCCCCTGTAAAAAAATTCCATCCGATTATCGCCCCTACAATGGCCTGGGAAGTTGAGACGGGAAACCCGGCCAAAGTCATGAGATAAACACTAATGGCTGCGGAAAAAGCTACAACAAAAGCACCGGCCAATGCATTTACAGACCCGAGTTCTCCAAGGGTATGGGAAGCTCCTGCACCGCTGATAACTGCCCCGAGAATGATAAACAGACTGCAATAAATTGCCGCAGTTCTAAATTTTATCATCCTGGAACCAACGGCAGTTCCAAAGACATTTGAGGCGTCATTGGCGCCGAGCGACCACCCGAGAAAAAGACCACTGGAAAGAAAAAATGCAAACATGATAGATACCTACAGGGAACGCTTGATAACAAAAATGCTCAATTTATCGGCAACATCTTCTGCCCTGTCAGCAATTTTGTCTACATGCCTTACAAAATCCCTTAGTTGCATCTTATGGCTTAAACGCATATCTTTCTGCCTGAATATTTTGCGTTGAAGCGCTGTGGAAACCTTATCCGCTTCCGTCTCCCAAAAGGAAACTTTATGCATATGATCTGCAACCGTCCCGGTATTTTTAAAAAAAGCCCTTGTAGACAGTACCATAGCCTCAGATGCATCCACGACATGATGTACAAGTTCTTTAAATTCATCGTGGAATTTAGGATCAATTTCAATGCGTTCTATCTCAAAGCGCCAGATTGCTCCTTTGAACCTGTCCAGAAGAGCATCCATGTTTTCAATAAGATCAAGAACATCCCCCCGGGATTCCGGGATCAGGGTTTTGAGATATAATTGTTCTTCAATGGAGCGTCTCAGCATATCTCCCCTATGTTCAACCGCTGCAATTTCATCTGTTTTTTTTAAAAACGCATTTTTTTTACCTTTAAGATAGATATCAACACCTGATTTGAACAATAACCCGGCTTCGCTGATCTGATTAAGAAAATCATCAACCTGTTTTTCAATATCAATTCTTTTATTAAAAATAATCCCCATTTAAAATCCTTTTAGAGTTCAAATACAAACACATTGATAGAGACAACGACTAATAATTTTTGATGTTGCACTCCTATTTCTTCCTGTTTGTTGCTTAGACGCCAGCATTATGTATAAACATCTATACAATCTAAATATCATTATAGCTTTATTTTGATGTTGTCAATGGTTTCTTTTGATCACAAAGACCTATGGCCAGGCAATTACAAAACTGGAAATGCTATCCT
>JBDLIV010000434.1:0-2136 GCA_039714675.1 Thermodesulfobacteriota bacterium | reverse complement strand
TAAATCAAAATGAAAGGCATCCCTGGAAAAGGCTGCAATCTCATATTCATCGGAAAATTCAATGGCTTTCTTTTTACACGATTCAACACAAAGGCCGCAAAGGCTGCATTTTGAAAAATCAAGCATGAATTTGGTTAAAACCTTTCCCTTTACACCTTCCTGTTTTTCCCCTTTTACAACAATGGCACTGCATGGACAGTTTTTCATACAAAGACCACAGACAATGCATCTATGCTGTCCGGTTTCAGAATCTTTAATAAGATCAATATGCCCTCTCATTTCAGAGCTGATATCAATTTTTTCTCTTGGGTATTGGACAGTAACAACAGGAGATATCAATGCCTTGAAAGTAACTCCAAGTCCAACAAGAAGACTTTTGCCGCCTGTAAATATTTCGCTGAAATAGTGGTTCATATTATCTTCACTATAAATGCTGTAATTAAAAGATTAACCAGAGAAAATGGAATTAAATATTTCCATGAAAGATTCATTAACTGGTCAAAACGTACCCTTGGATATGTCCATCTTACCCATATCATGATGAGCATTAAAATAAACACTTTGAGTAGAAACCAGAAAACTCCCAGAATTGGCCCGCTGTAAAAATCTAGCCCAAAGGGTCCGTTCCACCCTCCAAGAAACATTATTGTTGCAACAGAACTCATGATAAAAAGGTTGCCGTACTCAGCCATGGCAAAAAGACCAAAGGAAAATCCGCCGTATTCAGTAAAATAACCTGCAGTAAGTTCACTTTCAGCTTCAGGCAGGTCAAAGGGCACCCTGTTTGTTTCAGCACACCCTGCAATAAGGAATATTATAAAGGCAACAGGCTGGCACATCCAGAAAGATAGAAGCCCGCTCTGATAGCCTACAATCTCTTTAAAATTAAACGAAGCTGTCACAAGAACAACAGCAAGCAGAGATAATAAAATTGGTATTTCATAGGCAACGTTCTGGGCAACAGAACGCAAAGCACCAAACAGGGAATATTTATTGTTTGAACTCCATCCTGCTATGAGGATTGCAAAAACATTAAGCGAACCCATGGCCAAGAGATAAATAAGACCGATATTTAGATCCATTGCATAAAAAGATTCACTAAATGGAATCACAGCAAAAGCCATGGCAACCGGTGTAAAACACAACAAAGGAGCCATTCTGAATAAAAACGGGTTTGCTTCTCTGGGAACAATAAGCTGTTTTGCAAGAAGCTTTATTCCATCAAGAATCATCTGGAGCCAGCCCTGGACACCAACTTCCATGGGTCCCCAGCGGCGCTGGATTTTTGCACATATCTTTCTTTCAAGATAACCCATGACAATGGCGTTAAGCATAACTATAGCTATGAGCAGTGAAAAAGATATCAGCATTCTGACAAGAGAGTATTTTGTAATTATATCAACAATAAAATCCATAATTTTACCTGTCAATTTCCGGAATTATAAGATCAAGGCTCCCCATTGCCGAGACAAGATCAGCTATAAGATTACCTTTACACAACTCTTCAAGCAGACTTAGATTGGAATAAGACGGCACTCTGATCTTAAGTTTATATGGCACATTGGATCCATCGCCAACAAGATAATAAGTTAACACTCCCCTTGCAGCTTCAACTGAAAAACTGCAATCTCCGGGCTGGAGCTTAATCCTTTTGACTTTTGCCATAACAGGACCATCGGGCAGTTTATCAAGAGCCTGTTCAATTATGCGAAGACTCTGCTCAAGTTCAAGCATTCTTACCATATAGCGGTCAAATGCATCACCATTTTCCCCTGTGGGTATATCAAAATCAAATTCAGGGTAAACTGAGTAAGGCTCATTTTTTCTTATGTCAAACCCGAGCCCTGAACCTCTTATTACAGGTCCTGTTGCCCCATATCTTCTTGCCATTTCAAGGGGTATTATTCCAACATCTTTGGTACGTTTCTGGAAAATAATATTTCCTGTAACAAGCCTGTCATACATATCAAAACGGGAGCGAATGGTTTTAATGATAGCTCTTGTTCTTTTTATGAAGAGATCATCAATATCCTTTGAAACACCGCCAACTCTGTGGTGGCAGTAAGTAAGTCTTGAACCTGTGATATCTTCCAGGGCATCAAGGATATCTTCCCTGTCATCAAACATATATAGAAT
>JBDLIV010000433.1:0-2148 GCA_039714675.1 Thermodesulfobacteriota bacterium | reverse complement strand
TTCCTCCGGGATAGAATAGTAATTACCCTGATGACGGATAACATGACCTTCAAGTTCCAGATCAAGCAATTGAGATGTAACTGTTGAAGAGTCAGTTTTACTTTTTTCAATAAGTACATCAATATGGACAGGGTAGGGCTCTAAAAGTTTAATAATTTTATATTTATCTGATTTACTGTTAATGGTTGATTTTTGTTGAAAAGATGAATGGCTGCAACTATTTTTTGTATGAATAAAATGGTGAAGTTCATCAATGATGTCCATTTCATTTTCCACAAGTTTTGCACCCTGTTTCAGCAGGGAGTGTGTACCCTGGCTTTTTTTTGATTTTATGCTGCCAGGCACTGCAAAGACCTCTCTGTTATATTCATTTGCAAGGCGTGCAGTAATAAGAGAACCGCTTCTTTGGGCTGCTTCAACAATTATGGATCCGCATGACAATCCTGCAATAATCCGGTTGCGTATGGGAAAATTTTTTGGCAATGGGTCACTGTTTATTTTAAATTCTGATAAAATTGTGCCTTTTGCCGCTATTTCATCAAAAAGATATCTGTTCTCCCTTGGATATATTTTATTTAATCCTGAACCCATGACTGCAATAGTTTTTTTATCTGCTCTTAAAGCACCTTTATGGGCCATGGAATCAATACCCCGTGCAAGTCCGCTGACAATCTGAAAACCTTTTAAAGCAAGATTATATGAAAGGTTTTCAGAAGTACTTAAACCATAGGAAGTAGCATTTCTTGAACCCACAACAGAGATGCATGGAGCTGTATTCTCAAGTTGACCAAGGTAGGTCAGAAAAGGTGGAGGGTCAGGAATCTCTTTTAGTAACGGAGGATATAAAGGGTCGGTAATTGTGACTATTTTAATATTTTTGTTAAAAATCAGTTCCAACTCTTTTTTTGCCGGGTTGTGGTATTTTTTATGATTTATAATGCCATCTACAGTTTTTGCAGATATTTTATCAATCAATTTCAGTTGACTTCTCGGAGCTTGTAAAATCTTTTCCGGGTTTTGAAATTCATTGATCAGTTTTTTGTACACCCTGTTCCCGAGAAGAGGAATTTCTCTTAATATCAACCAGGGTAAATATTTTTCAAAAGAATTACTCAAAACTCTTTAATTTTTCCTCTGCTTTTTCAGCTGCCGGGGAAAAAGGGTGTTTTATTAATACAGTTTTTAAGTAATGGTGTGCCCTGTTGGAATCATCCAAAGACAAATATGCATACCCTGTTTTTAATAATGCCCCGGGAACTTTTCCTGATTTTGGATATGTTTCAACAAGGTCTTTAAATATTGTAATTGCTTTTTTATATCTGTTCGTAGAGTAATAACATTCGCCCAACCAATAGGCTGCATTACCGGCAAGAGTGTTTTTGGGAAATTTTTTAATAAAGTCAGCAAAGAGATCTGCAGCAGTTATATAATTCCCTTCTAATAAAAGATTTCTTGCTTTTTTATATAAATCAGACGGGTTCAGATGTTGTATCTTACTTCTTTCCAGATAGGCACTCTTTTTTTCAAGCAGCGTGATCTGATCTTGAAGTTTTTCAATGGTGGTGTCCCTGTTTTCTATCTGAAGTCTCATATCAGTCTGCTCATTTTTAGCATCTGTAAGCTTAGATTCAAGGAGTGATATCTTCATACTGTTTGCATTGTTTCCAATATTGCTTTGTGGACTCTTTTTAACATTCATAGAGCTGCAGGACACAAGAAATAAGCTCATGAGAATTATAATAAGACTATAAAATGTAGTTTTCATATTATTAAATAGAGCCCTGCCTCAAGCAAAGTTATTAGATTACTTTGTTGGCAGAAAATTTTAAAACCCTGCATGACAAATTATCCCTTGTTGGCAGCAAGAACAATAGGTGTAGCTACAAATATTGAGGAGTATGTTCCAATAATAACTCCTATAATCATGGCAAATGCGAAATTATGGATGATTTCTCCCCCAAGGAAAAAAAGTGAAAAAAGAACAACCAGCGTGGTAACAGAAGTTAAAATTGTCCTTGAAAGTGTTTCATTTATACTTTTGTTAAACAAAGATGGCAGGGAATCTTTTGTTTTTGAGCCTTTTATATTCTCCCTGATCCTGTCAAAAACAATAATAGTATCATTTAATGAGTATCCTATAATGGTCAA
>JBDLIV010000432.1:0-2154 GCA_039714675.1 Thermodesulfobacteriota bacterium | reverse complement strand
GTTAACTGGTAATCCTGTTTCAGCAACAAGCCCTGCAATTCCCTGACCCTTTTTTAAATTGTGAATTTCTTTGATCTCTTCTCCAACTTCACCAAGGGTGATATGAAATGTCAGATCTTGAGTTTTATCATCAATGAGAAGCATACTGACAGCATCTGCAGTAAGTGCTTTTTTAGTGGTTTTCATGACATTAGACAGCAATTTTCCTATGGAAAGCTCTGAATTGATCAGGTTTGATATTTCAATACAGTTGGAGAGACGTTCGATTTTGTTGATACAGCTTTTAAGATCTGATGAATCATCATCGGTGATCATATTTTTTTTATCTACTGCCATATCAATTTTTATATAGAGCCTTACATGTTTTGTCAATCTTTGTGATTATCGTTGACATGGCAAATATGGTAAGTTATCTATAAAGGTTCATGAACTGATAAAAGACAGAGAGATATGATCAAAGTAGACAATCTTGTAAAAAAATATGGTGATGTCACCGCTTCAAACCATTTAAACTGCCATTTTGAAAAAGGAAAAATCACTGTTCTACTTGGAGGAAGCGGATCTGGAAAAAGTACTTTGTTAAGGCAGATTACCGGTCTTGAAAAACCAGATTCCGGGGCTGTCTATTTTGATGGTATGGATATTACAACCATGCCTAAAAAGAGACTATATAAAATCAGAAAAAAAATGGGTATGCTGTTCCAGGGATCTGCCCTTTTTAACTACCTGAATATTTTTGAAAACATAGCGTTCCCTCTGCGTGAACATACAAAAATTGCAGAGAGTGTTATAAAAACAATTGTGACAATGAAACTTGAGATGGTGGGATTAAGAGGCACTGAACATTTGATGCCCTCCCAGTTGTCAGGGGGTATGATTAAAAGAGTGGGGCTTGCAAGAGCAATTGTGATGGATCCCAAAATTATATTTTATGATGAGCCTACCTCGGGGCTTGACCCCATTTCAACAGGAGTAATTGATAAACTTATTAAAGATCTTAACAGGGCTCTGAATATTACATCTGTAGTGGTCTCCCATGATATTGAATCCTGTTTCAGGATTGCAGATAATATTATTATCCTTTTTTACGGGGAGATTATAGCCAAGGGAACCACCGAAGAGATAAAAAACAGTAAAGATTTAAGGGTGAAGCAGTTTATCAATGGGAAACCTGAAGGCCCAATCCCCTTTACACGTACTGATAAAAACTATCTTGATGAAATTTTATTTGACTAAAGGAGAATCTTAAATTTTGCAGATTGCAGCCGCAATTGGCCGTTCCACTTTAAATCGCATTCAAATCTTTGGCAGAAGTGCGATTTTTTTGTTTGTAGCTTTTTTCCTGGCATTTTTACCGCCATTTAGATTCTCACGATTTGTCAAAGAAGTTGAATTTATCGGATCGAAATCATTTTTGATTGTTTTTATAACTGCCCTTTTTACCGGTATGGTTTTAGGGCTGCAAGGCTATTATTCCTTGAGTCAGTTTGGAGCAGAGGCAGCTCTCGGTGTCATGGTTGCTCTTTCTATTATCAGGGAATTAGGCCCTGTTCTTTGTGCATTGATGGTTACAGGAAGGGCTGGATCTGCCATTACAGCACAAATTGGTATAATGAAGATTACAGATCAGTTTCCTGCCCTTGAAATGATGGCCATTGATCCAATCAAATATGTTATCAGCCCTAAAATAATTGCCGGGATAATTTCTCTGCCGCTTTTAACAGCCTTTTTTGATCTTGTTGGCATTGCCGGAGGTTATCTTGTCGGGGTTAAGCTTCTCGGGGTCAACGAAGGTGCTTATATCGGTAAAATGATTACAGCTGTCACGTTTACAGATATTTACGGAGGAATTTTAAAATCTTTTTGTTTTGGTATTTTGATCACCTGGATATCAGCATTTATGGGATTTGCAGCAGAACCCACCACTGAAGGTGTCAGTCGTGCAACCACTAATACAGTTGTTATCACTTCACTTTCAATCCTTATTATGGATTATATCTTGACATCTTTATTACTATAGGATTTAAATCAGATCATGTATGGGAAAAAAACAGAAATTTCAGTAGGCATTTTCATGGTACTGGGCATTGCATGTCTGGTATATTTGTCTGTTAACCTCGGTGGTGTTGCTCTTTTTGGAACTGATTCCTTTAT
>JBDLIV010000431.1:0-2155 GCA_039714675.1 Thermodesulfobacteriota bacterium | reverse complement strand
TCTGTTCCCTGGATTTTGCTTTGCAGTTTTTCGAGCATTCCATCCTGCAAATCAGAAGCAATAACCCGACCTGACTTGCCAACCATCTGAGCCATGTCAACTGAGAAAAAACCTGGACCACAACCTAAGTCTAAAACTGTCATTCCTTTATTAACATATGGCCGTAGTATCTTTTCAGGATCTTGAAACCATCTTCGGAATTTATTATCAAGGCTTCCCGCCTTTTCAACAGGGCATACACGATTCTTTCTCATGTTATTTATATCCTTTTTAAGGCTAACGTTATGCTATTTTTTCCAATGCTTCCAGGGCTGTAATAACTTGTGCATAAGGAACCGCTAATGCTGCCATAAAAAATGCATGCATCTCAGATGCGAGAGCTTTGCACAACTCCCTCCACTTTTCTGATCAAATTGTTGACTACACTCTAAATTGTCATTAAATTTTATTATTTTATAGCTAAAATCAGTATTATCTAATTGAAATTATTAAATATCTATGCCATATTGTGAGCAATAAAATACTCTAAGGAGGCAACATGGCTTACAAAAAAATCGATAACTATTTTTCTTTTGCTGATATTGCTATTCAAAAACATGCTGATAAAAATCGTGCCTTAATATTTTTAAATAAGATTAACTCTAC
Organism: Thermodesulfobacteriota bacterium; assembly: GCA_039714675.1. GTDB lineage: Bacteria > Desulfobacterota > Desulfobacteria > Desulfobacterales > Desulfobacteraceae > Desulfobacula. The sequence goes on along the minus strand of JBDLIV010000431.1, from coordinate 1,510 downwards.
AATTGACTGGCATCCTGTTCAAGAGATGCTTATTAAATTTTATCCGTTAGGTAAATCCAATATAGGCAAACGACCTTATCCTCCCCTGCTTTTGTTCAAATGCATGCTGCTGCAAAAGTGGTTTCAAATAAAGTCTGATCCTGAACTTGAGAGTCAAATTAATGATAGGATTTCATTTAAATCTTTTCTTGATATACCTTTGGATTATCCTTCTCCTGCTCATATTACTTTCTCACGCTTTAGAAAGCGCCTTTCCAAAGATGCCATGGTTCAAATTAACACTCTTCTTCTCAAGCAGTTCTACAAACAAGGTATTTCCATTAATAAAGGTGTTGCTGTCGATGCCAGGCTGGTTAAATCTGCAAGCAAACATGTCTCAAAAAAAAAGATCAGATAATTAGTGGCGTAACCCAATATTCAGTTTTTTGGGAGAGGAACACTTTGCCGTGGTTTGTTTTCTTTGTATTAAATGATTTAAATGTCTATCGGTTTTAATTAATGGATTATCGGGAGTCCTTTTTTATACCAGTCTTTAATACCATATCTGAGATTGAGAATCTGTTTGTATCCCGAGTCAATCAGTATCTTTGATGCCACAGTACTGCGGTTGCCTGTTGCACAATAAATCAGGATGGGTTTGTTTTTGTATTTGTCCAGGGCGTCAAGGTTTGATTGAAGAACCTGAACAGGAATCAGCACAGCATCCTTAATATGGGCGGCTGCATACTCCTGCGGGGTCCTGACATCGAGGATCAGGGGTGTATTCGATTTAATGAATGTGTCGGCTTCTACGGCTGTTAAGGCTTTGTAGCTTTGCTGCTCGTATTCAATGACCGTGATTGTTCCTTTGAGTGTATCAATCTCAAACAGATATCCACCGATTTTCTTCATTTTTATGTAAGATGTAGTTTCTAACTCTTTTGTCAGTGGTTTTTGTATATTAAGTGTGGGGAATACCACCTCTGTTTCATGGAGTCGTTCCGGCAATTTGAATTTAATATAATCCCCGCGGTATACGCGGAAATCTTGAATTGATGCGTTATCATTGAGTGTTAATACCCTGTACCCGTTCAGAATTTTACCATCTACTCCAGATTCAGATGAATATGCCGGAAGCCCTGCAAGAACCAGTGATATTAAAATGATTATAAATGTATGCGCTTTCAAAATGTTCCTCCTAAATTAAATTATTTCCTCAATCCCGGTGCTGATCATACATGGATTGAATATGTTGGGATTCATAAATTTGTTTTCCATAACACTGTTCTTTAGCAATCTCTATCATTGCAAACGCCACAGCTTTACTCTCAATAGGTTTGTATTTTTTCAAAAACCCTTTAAATCCAAAAGAAAAAAACTGGAAGAATTTCCCTCCAAACTCTTCAGATGGGCGTTTTTCTTCTCTTTTACCTAACAGCAAAGATGGGCGAAAAATATAAAACCCTTGGAAGCCGCACTGTGCAATCGCTTGTTCAACTTCCCCTTTAACACGGTTATAAAATATTGATGA
>JBDLIV010000430.1:0-2157 GCA_039714675.1 Thermodesulfobacteriota bacterium | reverse complement strand
TTCTTATTCCATTGGCAACGGGTTTTATCTGGTACTTCCAATATTTGGGCCATCAAGCTTAAGAGATACTCTCGGACTTGCAGGAGATTATTTTTTAACTCCTGTTAACTATGTAGATCCATGGGAGCTTAATCTCGGGATAAAGTCGTATGATTCCATCAATTCACTCTCCTTCCGTCTTGGTGATTATGAAGCTTTGAAAAAGGCAGCATTTGATCCTTATATTGCCCTGAAAGATGCATATATACAAAATCGTAATGAGAAGATACGCAAATAGACTAATGTTTGGATAAAAACTTACCCATCTGCGTCGTTGCTTCAAAATTTTGCCAAATTTTAAAATTGGCCTCATGTACTATAGTACACTCCGGTTTCAGAATTTTTTGCGCCTAACATATGGGCAATTTTGTGAGCATGCACTCCTCTACGAGCCATCCAAACATGCATTTAAAATTAAGAATTCAAAATTTAAATAGATCGTTACGTCTGTGTGGAAGAAAATATCTCATCTTGTGTGATCTGACCTGATCCAATGCAGATCGTTCAAAATGAATAATATGTACACCCTCTTTTTGATCAACTGATTTATATATAATATTACCATCCGGACCTATAAGCAGGCTTATACCCGGAAATACAAGCCCTTTCAAATTATCCCCTGTCTGGTTGCATGCAGCAATATAGAGCCCATTATCATATGCTCTGGCTGTTAAATGCCGAATCCATGAATGATATTTATCCTGGGAAGTGCCCCTGGGAGAAGCATGGGGGATAAATATTACATCGGTTTGTTTTAAAGCCATGGCAAGAGCAAGTTCAGGGAAATGTGCATCATAACAAAGCTGAACACCAATTTTAAACCCGTGGGAGGTAAAAATTTTGATTTGATTTCCCGGAGAAAAATATTGCTTTTCAAAGGGTGAAGTATGAATTTTTCTGTATATTTCAAAAGCTCCTGTTGGATTAAAAATCAGATGTGAAGCATAAATATGTTTTTCAGGAGTTTTTTCAGCAAGGCCGACTAAAATGGTAATATCTAATTGTTGTGCAATGTCTGAAAATTTTTTTACCATATCCTCTTTAACAGTTCTGCAAATAGAAAAAATATCTAGACCTGAAACATAACCGGTAAGATTCATTTCAGGAAAAACAACTATTTTTGCTTTTTTCTTATAAGCCTCTGAAATAAAATCAAGAGTTGAAGCAATGTTGTTCTTAAAATTTCCAGCAATACTGTTTTGAACAATCAGGGCAGCTTTCATATGCTTTTATAATTTAAAATTCGCACTTATTTTAAATACTTTTGTTGCAGGCAGGTTAAGTATGGTTTCAACACCGGTTTTGTGTGATATCTCTTTAAGGCTTTTTTCTATTATTTCAACGGAAGGAGCAATAAAAGTAAACCAGACATTAAATTGATGATCCCTTTTATAATTGTGGGTTACTCCTGAGTAGGAATTGACAGTTTTTGTAAACAGTTTTAATTTGGCTTCAGGTACTTGTGCAGCACAGAGAGTTGAATGATATCCAAGTTTGTCAGGGCTGAAATTGCCTCCAATACGCCTTATAAGCATATCTTTTTTCATCTGGATAACTCTTTGAATTAATTCCTCTTCCAAAATACCAAGTCTTTCTGCAAGAATTTTATAGGGCCTTGAAGAGATTGGGAAATCAACCTGAATATTGTTAAGGATTTTTTTGTTGGTAGTGTCAATTACAGACATTTTATTTATTCCGTGAAAAAAAAAGCTCTGCATAAAAATACAGAGCTTTAAATTTTCAATATAAATATTTGATTTTTATATTATACACATCCTGTTGGTTTTGGAAGACCAGCCATTTTACATGCACCTTTTCCAGGACCTGAAGGATAGAGTTCATAAATGTGTTTAAGTTTAAATTTGGTCAGCTTGGAAAGAACACGAACCATTGGAGCAATTCCATTTTTTTCATAATAATCCTGGAGAACTTTTATAAGTTTCCAGTGTTCATCATTCATCTCGTCAATACCTTCCTGACCTTTTACATAGTCGACCCACTCGTCGCAATAAGTATTGTAATCAAGAAGAAATCCATCTTCATCTATTTCAAAAGACTTCCCTTCAAAATCTACTGTAGCCATTTAACCTTACCTCCTGTAATTTGTTAACTTTACTA
>JBDLIV010000429.1:0-2161 GCA_039714675.1 Thermodesulfobacteriota bacterium | reverse complement strand
GTATCTCCTTTTTGTACCCTGTGGAATCTACTTGGTTTTTGTTTGTGTTTATATAATGATGCCACTTTTTTATTGAAATCCTGAACAGGTAAATTTTTTGGCAGTTTTAATTTGTATCCCTTTGGAATATATTTTTGCCCGTTAAAGACAGGATTTCTCAAGGCTGGATTAAGGGTTTTTATTTTTTCAATTTTTATATTTAATGTATCAGACAGCTGTTTTACGCTAAGGTATCCTTTAGTTTTAATCACTTGAAATTCTGCAGGTTTCTTATATCTGATATTGGTGAAATATTTTTCAGGGTTTTTTGCTGCAATCCGTGCTGCGAGAAATTCTGAATAAAAATTTCTTGATGCAAATTTAAATGAACGGCTGTGATAATATTTTACAATTTTTTCATAGGAACCTTTTGATCTTTTCGCCCGTTGCATACCTGCCAGACCATGATTGTATGCTGTTAGGGCCATGGGCCACTCTTTTAAAGACGCATAATTCCTTTTCAGCAGGCGGGCGGCAGCATCTGTTGAGATATAGGGATCCCGTCTTTCATCAACAACATAACCGATTTTCATATATTGCCTGCCTGTGGAGTGTGTAAACTGCCAGATACCGGCAGCCCCAAATTTGGAATATGCCTTGAAATTATAGGATGATTCAACACATGGAAGATAGATAAGATCTGTTGGCAGGCCATGGGAGAGAAAAATTTTTTTAAACTCATCAATCACAGCTCCTGAACGTTCAAGACCTTTTTTAAACACCTTTTTTAATCCGGTTTGACACCGTATCCTGTCTGCAGCATTTTTGAAATCTTTCGGGTTTGCATTATTATTGAAAAGTGCTTCAACCATTTTTGTATCTTTTTTTGAAAAAGATTCTTTGCCATCTGAAAGATTTAAAAGTATATCTTTATATTTTTTAATTACCTTTTTTATTTTTTTTCTATTTTTCCTGTGTGCTCTTAAAGTATTGGAATCATCAAGGGTAATAATTTCATATATAATATCAAGATTTCGGCTGTCATGGATAACTCCATGGGATTTTGAATATTTTGTAAATATATCTACCCAGAATTCCACATTGGGTTTAATGGCTGGATAGGTTGGAAAATCAGGGTCTGAAGTCAATATGTCAGAGTCTGTTGCAGCAGATAAATTTGCTGTAAACCCGGGTTGAAAAAACAAGAACAAAAAGGCGGAAAAACAAAAACAGACAAGGCTGTTTGTAAATTTATTGCAATAATTTAATGTCATATACTCCTTGGGTGCAGTTCAGTCGTAAAATAGGTTGAATTTTGTATTATATTCTGTTTATGGGTACATTGGCAAGTTTTTCTTCAAGATACTCATCCATGAGATCTTTATATCTCTCTTCAGGATAGTTTGTTGTGCATGACCTGCAGCAAAAAAAGATTTTTGTTCAGGTCCTTTTAATATATAATTTCCCGCCGCAGTTCAGACATCTCTCTTTTATATCTCTCAACTCTTTTATCCTTTATCTTTTTATATTTATATGAAAGAACAACTATGCAGCATAAATTTTTAATGTTTTGGTTTCTGCCCTTCAGGGTATTGTTTGGCAAACAAATAACCAAAAAATCAGTTCTGCCAGCTTTTGCTCTTTAGGGTACATGGAAGTTATAAGGATAAAATAGAACCAATCACTATAAAAGTCAAAGACTAAAAATCTTAAAAAAGGGTTTTAAATATATGAGTACAAAACAGGATAGATACAATAGAAATTTCCCTGTTTCCTGGGATCAGCTTCACAGGGATACCAAAGCCCTGTCATGGCGGCTCCATGATTTGGGAAAGAGCTGGAAAGGCATTGTGGCAATTACAAGAGGTGGGCTTGTTCCTGCTGCTGTTATCGCAAGGGAACTTGGGATTCATTATATTGATACTGTGTGTATCACAAGCTATAAGTTTAAAGAACAAGGTGATATGGAGATTTTAAAAAAGATTGATGATTCAGGTGAAGGTTTTTTGATAATTGACGATCTTGTAGATACAGGCTCCACAGCAAAGGTTGTGAAAAATATGCTGCCAAAGGCATATTTTGCCACAGTATATGCCAAACCAGCAGGAAAACCCCTTGTGGATCTTTATGTGACAGAAGTCAGTCAGGATACATGGATTCTCTTCCCATGGGATTCAGAATC
>JBDLIV010000428.1:0-2162 GCA_039714675.1 Thermodesulfobacteriota bacterium | reverse complement strand
TCTGATAATATCATTTAAACCAGGGCATAGCCCCCCACAGGTTACAATGGCGCATTTTAGTTTACTTGGATCAAAATATATTTTTTCCCTGGGACCTGCCTGTTCAAAACTGAGATTTTTTTTCAAAGGTGTCTTAAGATTATCCATTTGAACATCAACAATAATCCTTGAGTCATCAGAAACAAATTTTTTAACAGGTTCCTCTTTTTTTATCCTGCGTTTTAAAGGAGACTCGATTTTTGCCTCTCCAATGGTTGGAATTGCAGTGTTAAAATGCATATTTGTCATTGACTGCCTCCGTTAAATTGAAACGACCCTTTTCCAAGAATATCATGCAGATGTAAAAGTCCGTCAAGTTTGTTGGATTTGTCAACAATTGGCAGAACTGTAATTTGATATTTTTCCATTAGATTCAACGCCTCGTATAAAAATGAGTCTGCAGTTAATGTATATGGATTTTCAGTCATAATTTTATCCACTGTCTGGGTGCTTAGAGTATCTTTGTATTTAGCAAGGAAATGTCTTATATCTCCGTCGGTGATGATTCCTTTGAGTTTTTTTTCTCTATCTTGGACAATCACTGCACCAAGACTGAATTTGTCCATCTGCTCTATAGCAAGACCCATGGAAGACCCTGTTAATACACATGGTGCTTTTGAGGCTTTAAACATAATTTCGCCAACCCTGAAACTAAGGCGCTGCCCTAACACTCCCCCAGGATGGGATTTCATAAAATCTTGTTTTTTAAATTTCTTTTTTGTGATTAAAACAACAGCAAGGGCATCGCCCATGGCAAGCTGGGCAGTTGTACTGGAAGTTGGAGCCATATTAAAGGGACATGCTTCTTTGTCAACACCTGTATCAATCACAATATCACAAAACTGAGCCATAGTAGATCCGGTTTTTCCTGTAAACCCGGCAAGCGTGCACCCGATATCTTTGATTACCGGCAGCAATTGATTGAGTTCGCTGGTTTCTCCGCTATTTGAAATAGCTATGAAAACATCATTTTTGTTCACCATTCCCAAATCCCCATGCAGGGCTTCGACAGGGTGCAGAAACATTGAATTTGTTCCGGTTGAAATAAGGGTGGCAACAATTTTTTTACCAATAAGGCCTGATTTGCCGATCCCTGAAATAACTACCCGCCCTGTGGAAGAGCATATTGTGTTTACGACTTCTTCAAACGAGGAATCAATATTTTCCATTAATTTTAAAATACTGTCAGCTTCTATTTTTAATACTTCTCTGGCTTTATCTATTATCATAATGAATCACTTTATTTAATTAACGTTTAATTGCTGTTGTGCTTTCAATGCCTTGGCAAATAATTTATTTATGCTGTTTATATAATTATTATGCTTGTATATCAACTTGTCATAATGCAATAGTTTTACAGGTGGTAAAACCTTCTGAATGCCTGAAATATTCAAGCCAAATCAGTAATCAGACAATATAATAATTTAATATCCAAAGCAAATATATTCTCCAAAAATGAACTTTTGCAATTTTTTAATGATATTCATGAAAACATGGTGCTCAAATATTGACACTTTATTGATGTTGTGATAATTAATTCGGGTTATGGAAAATTATAGTTTATTCAACTACAAAGATAAATATACAGGATTATTATTATGATTTGTACAAGTGTCCGACAAGGTGATGAGTGCGTATTTATGGCAGCAAGCGGCTGTACCTACAATGGAGGTGCCTGTTTAACCATTATTGATGAATGCAAAGGCTGTCGTAGAACATCAGAATTTGAAACAGGTGTATACTGCACTGCTGCTCCAGATCCGTCACTGAAATGGAAAAACGGCAAGTGTAACATTGCAACCCATGTTAAAACTGTTGCAGCCACTAAAAAACAGAAGATTAACCCGATTAAAGCCTCTAAAAGAAAATAATCTTCATTCAAATAGCAGTTTTATTTAAACTCTGTGGTTTTAATTGTAATATAACTGCAGAGTTTTTTTATATATTTTAATCTTTCTATAAGAGTTTATTATGAATCCTATTGCACAAGAATTAAATGAAATTATTAATGGATCCAACCCTTACATTTTTGAAATGCTTTCTGATATGGGTAAAGAGCTGTTTTTTCCAAAAGGTATTTTAAGTCAAAGTGCTGAAGCAAAACAGAAAGCAGATAAAATCAA
>JBDLIV010000427.1:0-2166 GCA_039714675.1 Thermodesulfobacteriota bacterium | reverse complement strand
ATTTAAAGTTTGGAAATTTGTTTTAAGGAGAATAATTATGTGGGATTATACAGATAAAGTTAAAGATCATTTTTTAAAACCAAGGAATGTAGGTGAACTGGAAGGAGCCAACGGCGTTGGCGAAGCAGGCTCTTTAAACTGCGGAGATGCGTTGAAACTCTTTTTAAAGGTTAATGAAAACGAAAGAATTGTTGATGCATCCTTTATGACCTTTGGATGTGCAAGTGCTGTGGCTTCTTCTTCAGCTCTCACCGAGATAGTTAAAGGGATGACTCTGGATGCTGCTGAAAAACTGACCAATGATGACATTTCAGATTACCTTGACGGGCTTCCAAAGGAAAAAATGCACTGTTCAGTAATGGGACAGGCTGCTTTGAAAAAAGCCATTGCAGATTATCGAGGTGTCCAGATAATGGCAAAACCAGGGGAAATAGTCTGCGAATGTTTTGATGTAACAGATCTGGAAATCATTGATGTAGTAAAAGCCAATGGTATTACAACAACTGAGATTGTGACCGATTACCTTAAAGCAGGTGGCGGATGCGGTCAGTGTTTAGAGAGAATTGAAGAAATTATTGAATCTGTTCACGCCAAAGGATAATTTAAAGAGATGAAAATTGTATATACAGATAATAATGCAACAACAAAAACTGCTGATGAAGTAATTCAGGAAATGCTTCCATATTTTGGAGAGCTTTATGGCAACCCCTCTTCCATGCATACGTTTGGAGGCCAGGTGGGTAAAAAAATTAAACAGGCAAGGCAGAGTGTTGCTGACCTTATAAATGCTGATCCTGAAGAAATAATTTTTACAAGCTGTGGCACGGAAAGTGACAATGCAGCTGTTAATGCAGCTATTAATGCTTTTCCGGAAAAAAAACATATTATTACTTCCAATGTGGAACATCCTGCCATAAAAAGTTTGTATCAGTATCTTGAAAAAACAAAAGGATATAAAGTTACGTATATCCCTGTGGACAAAAAAGGTTTGCTTGACCTTGATATACTGTTTGACAGTCTGACTGATGATACTGCTCTTGTTTCATTGATGTGGGCAAATAATGAAACAGGTGTTTTATTTCCCATTGAAGAGATTGCCAAAAAAGTTAATAAAAAAGGTATACTGTTCCACACAGACGCAGTCCAGGCAGCAGGCAAGATCCCAATTGATGTTAAAAAAGCTGGTTTGGATATGCTCTCTCTGTCCGGACATAAAATTCATGCTCCAAAAGGGATCGGTGTATTATATGTAAAAAAGGGTTTTAAATTTTCACCTTTTCTCATTGGCGGACACCAGGAAAAAGGATGGCGGGGCGGTACTGAAAACACTGCATCAATTATCGGGATTGGAAAAGCATGTGAGCTTGCCAAAGAAAATCTGTCTGTTATGGACACAGATGTCAGGGAACTTCGAGATTATCTTCAGACCCGTCTCCTTGAGACAATACCCGCCTCTTCTGTAAACGGGGATCTTGACTTAAGACTTCCCAATACTCTCTCCATAGGTTTTGATGCAGTTGAAGGAGAATCCATACTTCTCATGCTGGATCGCGAAGGAATCTGTGCCTCTTCTGGCTCGGCCTGCACATCAGGATCTCTTGAGCCCTCCCATGTACTCATGGCAATGAAAGTACCCTTTAAATCAGCCCACGGTTCCATTCGATTTTCCCTCTCCCACTATAATACTAAAGAGGAGATGGATCTAATCGTTGCAGCTCTTGCACCTGTTATTCAGCAATTAAGAGATATGTCACCATTCTGGAAAGATGGCAAAATGGTATGATAAACCAATAGAATATCCAGCTATCAATTAATGCAGTTTTCATAAGGCATTAAAATGCAAAAATACAATAAGGGTATCAGGGTAGAACAGATTAATAAAAAAAGATCTTGACAAAAGAAAGAATTAGTATTAATTGATAATTATTATCATTTAATATAAAGAGATGATTATATGATGGAACCTAAAAAAAGATTTGATATAATTATCCAAAAACTCAGGGATAATAATCATAAGATAACTCCACAGCGATTGGCAATTGTTGATATCCTCTCCAAAGGCAGTGGGCATCCAAGTGTGGAAGATATTTATAGCCAGCTGAACCATGATTTTCCAACAATGAGCCTGGCCACTGTATATAGAAATATTTTATTAATAAAATCACT
>JBDLIV010000426.1:0-2166 GCA_039714675.1 Thermodesulfobacteriota bacterium | reverse complement strand
TTTGAATCCATATATTTGAATTCAAAAAATATACATGGGTGTCTTGCATGCGCCAAATGCAAAGATCTGCCAGATGAGATAGGGTGTATTCAAAAAGATGACGCAATTGGAATCCTTAAAAAAATGGTCAGTGCTGAACTTGTAATTTTTGCCTCTCCTCTCTATTTCTGGGGCGTTACAGCACAATTAAAAGCTATTATTGACAGGACATACTGCCTCTATGTCGATTATCACCAGCCAGGCCATGCTTCACTTGTAGAAGGACAGCGCCAGGCACTTTTATCAACCGGCGGCGGACCATATGAGAATAATGCAGAACCAGTGTTTACAGCTTTCAGGCGTTTACAGAATCCTCACAAAGCTGTTAATGCAGGAGAACTGTTTATTGGCAAATGTACAACCCCTGAAAATATGGATGATGCTGTTAAAACAAGGGCAGTTGAATTTGCCCAAAAAATAATAAGCTGATAAATAATTGCCAGATAAAAACAGAAGGCCGATAAAATAAGCATATAAATATTCAATCATGACTGACAACCTCTCAATAGTTCTTGTCGAACCCCAGGGGCCCATAAACATAGGCTCTGTGTGCAGGACAATGATGAATTTCGGATTTACAAACCTAAGGCTTGTAAACCCGACAAAACATTATAAATCCCTTCTGGCAAAAAAAATGGCATTAAGTGCTTTTTCTGTTCTTGAAAAGGCTTTGGTTTTCAATGATCTTAAATCTGCGCTGTCAGATATTCAGATTGCCTTTGGTACCACCCGCAGGTTTGGCAAGTACAGAAAAAACTTTTTCACTCCTTCAGGTGCTGCACTGCAAATAAATAAATCAGATCATGGCACAAATTGCGCACTGGTATTGGGGCCGGAAGATACCGGTCTTGAGACAAAAGATCTTGATCTTTGTCAGCATTTTATCACCATCCCAACCCATGAGACTTATCCTTCCATGAACTTAAGTCATGCCCTCTCTGTTCTTTTATATGAAATTTCCATAAAATCTGATGCAGGGGATAAATTTTATGATCATGCCCCCAAAAAGCTTGCAAATGGCAATGAAATTGAACATATGTTTGCCCACATGAAAAAAAGCTTTTTGGATATTGATTTTCTTGACAGACAAAACCCTGATCATCTGCTGAGAACTTTCAGGCGGATTTTTGGTGAAGCAGGACTTACATCCAGAGATGTCAGAATTTTAAGGGGACTGATGAGCAGAATTGACTGGACTGAAGCTCAAAGAAGGAAAAACTCTTGATAAACCTGCAAAAAACAAATATCACCCTTTTTCATATACATCATCTGAACCGCTTCAGCGGCCTATGATTCATATTCTCTCAAAAATTTTTTTAAATATTTAAAATATTAATAACCGCCACAAGCGGATTGCAATAAAATTTAAACTAATTGTTTCATATAAATATGATCAATTTAAATAATGAGGATATATAATATAATGAAAACTGTTGTTCTTGGAGGAGGTCTTGTTGGCGCCCCCATGGCTATTGATCTGGCAGAAGATGAAGATATAAATGTAAGTGTTGCAGATATCAGCGATGATATCTTAAATAAATTTAAAACACATACTAAAATTAAAACCATTAAACAGGATCTTTCAGACAGACAAGGTTTAAAGGAGATGGTTTCCAGCTTTGATATGGTTATCAATGCAGTTCCTGGGTTTATGGGATATAAAACCCTCGAAACCATTATTAAAGCCGGCAAAAATGTAGTGGATATTGCATTTTTTCCTGAAGATGCACTTACACTTGATGCTCTTGCAAAAAAGCATGATGTTACAGCTGTTGTGGATTGTGGTGTGGCTCCCGGAATGAGTAACATGCTTACAGGATATGCTGACCATTTATTGGACAAAACGTTGAGTGCAGTAATCTATGTCGGCGGACTGCCTGAAGTAAGAAAACAGCCCTGGGAATACAAGGCAGTTTTTTCACCCATTGATGTTATTGAAGAGTATATCAGGCCCGCCTTTTATGTTGAAAAAGGCCGGGTGGTTGAAAAGGAAGCTTTAAGCGATTCTGAGCTTATTGATTTTCCAGAACTTGGCACCCTTGAAGTATTTAATACAGATGGTTTGAGATCTTTAATAAAAAACCTTGATATACCGAATATGAAAGAAAAAACCATGCGATATCCAGG
>JBDLIV010000425.1:0-2178 GCA_039714675.1 Thermodesulfobacteriota bacterium | reverse complement strand
TCTGCAATTAGTCTGCTCCTTATCAATAAGATCGAAGATTGTTATACCTCTTTTTTTAAGGCGTTGAAATATATTTCTTTTTTCATCTATTCTGTTCTGTTTTGCTATGGCCTCTTTAACCCCTTTATACACAGCTTTTGCAATTAATTCTCCAAGTTTTGTATGGCCTCCGGTTGCTTTAAGTATCTGTCCTGTTCCCTGGATAACAGCCACATTATCTGTGCCGGTTCCTGTTGCACGATATTCACCATTGCCGTAACTTGACCTTATATCCATATCAAGAAGAGCCGCAGTTTTTGCTTCGGTTGCCGTGATAATTGCTCTTGTCATGGCTCTTCTGCTCATCTGTATATTTGACATTATAATAACATTGATTGTCCCGGGCTCGTAAAAACCGCCTTTGTCTCTTCCCATCCTCATGGCATTGGAGTTTACTCCTGCTGTTACAAAAACCTGGACTTCAAGCTCTTTAAACTTCTCTTTTTTCACTGCAAGATTGTTCATATCAGCCCCGGTGATAAGAATACTTGTTTTATCCCTGTCAAGATCTAAAGCCGAGCATATTCGTTCCCGGATCGAATCAACTCCATGGTCGTGATCAACAAGCCAGTTTGGAGGAGGGGTGTAATGGTTAACAATAGTTTTAATATTGTCTCTTTGCCCTTCAAGTGTTGAGACTGTTGTTACAGGTTTTTTAAAATCAATAATTAAGGATCTGTTTTTGAAATCAAGTATATTTGTTTCATCAACCCTGATATCTTTTACATAATCAAAATCACAATCAATTTTTCGAATATTTGTGATTTTGTTGTCAGCAACACTGTTCTCTTTTAAGGCAAACTGCTTGCCATAAATGAAAGCAGCAAGCCACTGGACAAAATATCCAGTATTAACACCTGCCCTGCATGTAAGGTCACAGGGAAAATAATAAATCCTGTGATTTTTCACAGCATCAACATCTTTCCAGCCCGGAAGATTCAGAATATTTTTTTCCAGTTCATTGTCCTTGCCGCACCCATAAATAACCTGGGGATTGAATCTTTGCCATTCCTCTTTTGATACGGAAATGATTTTGCCGTTCCTGTTAAAATCATGGGTAATGCCGCCTGCAAGAGAGATGATCTCATTTTGAAAAGAGTCACTTCCGGGCGTCATAAGCTTGTCCCGACCCATAAGGCGCATTACTCTTTTTCTCTTTGCAGGTTCTATAAATTCAAGTTTTCTGCTGATCAAATCAATCTGATCATTATTCTCTTTTTGAAGCAGTAAAGCTTTATCTTCTCTGCCAAATATCTTTCCCATCAAAAGGATATTTTCAAAACCATCAGTGAGAGAAGATGCACCGAGTTCAATTATTTTAATATCTCTGTTTTTAAAGTGTTTTTTTACTTCAGAGTGAAGATTTGAAACAAAAATAATATCAGGATTGAGCTTTTCAATGGCTTTTACAGATGGATTGAAAAATCCCCCGACAACCTCAATTAAAGAGTCTTTTGATGTAAAAACAGTGTGATATGTCACCCCTTTAAGAGGCTGCCGGGCTTCAAGCTTAAAAATAATCTCAGTAATTGTGGGCACCAGAGAGACAACCCGCACAGGTTTTTCTTTAATGATAAAAGCTTTGCCTGAATCATCAGTAAAATTTACTGGAAAAGCAAAACAGTTATTTATGTATAAAAAACATATAATTAAAAATATAGCGAATTTGAATTTTCTCATCAACATCTTTCCTTAATTGTTTATTCAGCCAATCCTTTAAGACTGGCTGAATTCAGTTTGATTTTAGAATTGATAGCCAATTGAGAAAAATATTGATCTTCCAGCACCAGGATACTTGGACAGAGTCCCTGTTCCGGATTGGTCATAAAAATTTTCAGCATAGGTATCATAGCCCTCGTCAAGAAGGTTATTGATCTGGCATGACAGTGCCCAGTTTTCTCCTATCTGCTGATTTGCTTGCAAGTCAATTGTCCAATAGTCACTAAGAATTTCCTGGGGAGTTGTATCGGTATCTAAGGCATACACAGCAGGTCGGTTATCAGTATAACGGATAATACCGGTTACGTCCAATCCAAAATTAAACCAGTATGTAAGAGCTGCTTTAAAAAGATTCTCTGTTGTATAACGGGCCTTGCGCTTTACACCCCCATATGTTTGTTCCTGTGCATCAGTATATGT
>JBDLIV010000424.1:0-2189 GCA_039714675.1 Thermodesulfobacteriota bacterium | reverse complement strand
ATCAATAAGCTTTTCCAGGCCTGCAATAACCTCTTTAATGTTATGGGGTGGAATATTGGTTGTCATTCCAACGGCAATGCCGGAAGATCCATTAACAAGCAGTGCAGGAAATTTTGTGGGCAGAACCGATGGTTCCTCAAGGGTCTCATCATAATTAGGTATAAAATCAACAGTCTCTTTTTCAAGATCCACCAGCATCTGGTGGGCAATCTTTTTCATCCTGATTTCAGTGTACCTCATTGCAGCAGGAGAATCTCCATCCACAGATCCAAAGTTGCCCTGACCGTCAACAAGGGTATATCTTAAAGAAAAATCCTGGGCCATCCTGACAATGGTATCATAAATTGCAGCATCGCCATGGGGATGATATTTACCCATAACATCACCAACAATACGGGCAGATTTTTTATAAGATTTATTCCAGTCGTTCCTTGCCTGCTGCATGGCATAAAGAGAACGTCTGTGAACCGGTTTCAATCCATCACGAACATCGGGCAGAGCCCTTCCTATTATGACACTCATGGCATATTCAAGATATGATTGTTTCATCTCTTTTTCTATGCTGGTCACATTATTGTCTTTATCAATTATCAAATTTTTCTCTCCAACTTAATCTTTTAAGACCTTTGAATACTGAGCACTGTTCAAAGGCCTCATTTTATAAAAAACTTAATTTAAATTTTATTTACTCTCTCTCTTTCTTTGGCATGTGCTGCACCATTTCAATCCCCCGTGATACCTTTTCAGGTTCAACCATAAACTGAAAACTTGAAAAATATATATCTGCAAGGGTTAAAAACCCGGTAGCAATCAAAGGTCCATAGATAATACCAAGAAGGCCGTAAGTTTTAAGTCCTCCGATAATTGCAAAAAATACAATCAAAGGATGCATTCTTACCCTGTCTCCAACTACTTTTGGTTTAAAAATATACTCAATCCCCCAGGAGAGTACAGCGTAAAACACAAGGATAAAAATTCCTGCGGCAATCTTTGCTTTGAGCAATAGAATTGCTGCGGTTGGAATTAATACAATCCCGATCCCGAGTATGGGTAAAAAAGCCAGAAACCCCATGATAACACCCCATAAAAATGGAGAATTAAACCCTAAGAACAGAAAGACCACACCGCCTGCAATACCCTGAATCAATCCCCCAAGGCCATTGCCAATCAGAACAGCTCCTGCCATGTCTTTAAATTTTCCAGAAAGCTTTTTATCATGTTCATCCGGCAGAGGAGATAAATCATACACATATTGAATAAATTTATCCCCGTCAATGAGCATATAAAACACCACAATCAGCATTAAACAAAAATACAACACAAGATTAAACACATTGGATGTGATAAATCTGGCCTGCTCAAAAAGAGAGAATCCCACAAACTTGCCAAGTTCAGAAATTGGACTGATCAGTTCATCCCAGGTCACTGTTTTTTCAATCCCGACTCGTATTAAAAGATCATTTAATCGTTCAAGGGCCTTTGTGCTTTCAAGCAGGTCTTTTAACTGATTTGAAAAAACCGCATCCCTTGCCATGACATAGAGGTTAAACGCCTCTTTGGACAGGATTCCAACAAAAAAAACAACAGGAATCAAAACAACAACAAAAATCATCACGCAGGTTAATACAGAGGCAAGTTTGGGTGACAATCTTTTTGAAAAAAAAATAAAAACCGGGCTGAAGATCCCGGTGGAAACTACTCCAAGAATAATAATAGCAAAAAAAGGGGCAATCAGATTGCCTGCAAGCGCTATGGCAATGCAGAATAAAACAAGGAAAAAAACAAACACTGCTCTCTGGGAGATATTTTGCTCCAACGTTTCACCAATAGTTATGAGATTTGAGATATGAGAAAAGATCTCACCACTCACCACTCATATTTAATTTCTTACGATCCCAAGGGCCGCCATAATAAGAGCTATCTCATATACAGTGACAGGAATATAACTTCCAAAAAAATGATAGATAATACCACCGCCTACAA
Organism: Thermodesulfobacteriota bacterium; assembly: GCA_039714675.1. Taxonomy (GTDB): domain Bacteria; phylum Desulfobacterota; class Desulfobacteria; order Desulfobacterales; family Desulfobacteraceae; genus Desulfobacula. The sequence goes on along the minus strand of JBDLIV010000424.1, from coordinate 206 downwards.
TAGCCGGGACAGCAGTAAAAATTAATATGCCGATTTTCCGGGGAATATCCATAATTAAAACACCCTTTTATGCATCTATTTTAAATATTTAAAAACCTTGAGTTTTCTACCATTTTAATGCATTCAAGTAAAGGGAAAAAACTTTTATAAAGGCTTTTTCCAATCTTTGCTTTGTAAAAACAAAGGGGCAAGCAATTGCTTACCCC
>JBDLIV010000423.1:0-2197 GCA_039714675.1 Thermodesulfobacteriota bacterium | reverse complement strand
TTACAGAAACTGAATCTGTTGAAACTAAGGTAGACAATAACCTTCCTGACACTTCCAAATTGATAGGCAATACAGGCACTCTTGTTGTCCATAATCCTGATTGTCAGTATTCAAAAAGTGAAAAATGTACTGCTGTTTTTAAAACCAAGGAAGAAGCAATGAAGGAAGGTTATAAACCTTGTGGAACCTGTAAACCTTAACCAAAATAGGGACGTTATAAAATGATAAATGTGATTGCATCAATACATATCAAGGAAGGAAAATTAGAAGAATTTATTGAAATTTTCAAATCCAATGTTCAGGCTGTTCTTAAAGAGAAGGGATGCATGGAATATATACCAACAGTTGATGTGCCTACAGGATTGCCTCCACAGGAGTTAAACAGTAATGTTGTCACAATTATCGAAAAATGGGACAACTTGGATTATTTAAAGGCGCATTTATCATCACCACATATGTTTGAATATAGAGAAAAAACTAAAAATCTTGTTGATAAAATGTCAGTGAAAATATTAAAAGATGCCTAGACCCTGACGTCAATAAACTGAGTTAAGGAACTTTTAACAATATATGTTAAAAATAAATTTGCTCAAGATATCAATAATTCCTTGAGTATTTGTCTTTGATTGATATGAAGGACATTAATATAATAATGGATTCCAATATTATGGACACAACATCACTGGTAACAGAGACAATAACCCGACGCTTTTCCTGTAGAACGTACATTGACAAACCCATTCCTGAAAAAAAAAGGGATCTGGTTGAAAAATTCATATCTGCAAATAAAATAGGACCTTTTAAAACAACACCAAGATTTCATCTAATTGCTGCTTCTGCAGAAGACCATAAATCATTAAAAGGACTTGGAACATACGGTTTTATAAAAGATGCTTCCGGTTTTATTATTGGGTGCACTGAAAAGGATTCAGAATACAACCTGGAAGATTATGGTTATATAATGGAAAGAATAATACTTTTCGCTACGAGTATTGAACTTGGAACATGTTGGCTTGGAGGGAGTTTTAACAAAATTACCTTTTCACAAAAGATAGCGGCCGAACAGAATGAATTAGTACCAGCTGTTGCTGCAATTGGCCATATAGCTTCTAAAAGGCGACTCTTTGATAAAGTAATCCGTTGGAGTGCTAAAGCAACAAAACGGAAACATTGGAACAGACTTTATTTTCAAAAAACATTCAATACCGCTCTTTCCCCAAAAACAGCTGGATCTTTTTCAGTTCCTCTCGATATGGTTCGTCTGGCACCATCTGCATCCAACCGGCAACCGTGGCGTATAATCAAAGAAAAAGATAATAATATTTTCCATTTTTATTTGCAGCGATCAAAAGGATATTATGAGAGAAACAAAAAAATGTTCAAGATGACAGATCTTCAACGTGTAGATATGGGGATAGCTATGTACCATTTTGATTTGACGTGCAAAGAACTTGGTATTAAGGGAAAATGGATTATAAAAGATCCCGAAATAGAAAATTTACCAGAATTGACAAGCTACCTTGTAACCTGGGTGGAGATAACCGAGTGAGAAAAAGATAAAGATTATTGAAATTACAGTCACCTCAAAAAACAGGAGCAACCCGTGACATCTTGTACCAAACAAACAATCATTGAAAAAATCTCAACTAAAAATAACCTGACACCTGCCCAGGCAAAAAATACAGTTGAGACTCTTCTTGAAATCATGAAATCTACCTTAGCATCTGGAAAAGATGTTATGATCAGCGGGTTTGGTAAATTTCAGGTAAATAAAAAGTCACCCAGAAAAGGAAGGAATCCTGCTACTGGTAAGGAGATGATGTTGAAAGAGAGAAGAACTGTTACTTTTAAGTGCAGCGGTGGGTTGAGAGATAAGATAAATGACTTATAATCATATAAGTGGCTGAGCTAAGAATTGAAAGATTGGTCTGTATACCTTTTAAAATGCTCTGATAATTCCTTGTATTGTGGCGTTACCAAAGACATTAAAAGCCGCTTGATAAAACATAATGAAGGTACTGCTTCAAAATATACAAGAGCAAGACTTCCGGTTGAGATAGCAGCTTTTCGGGAGAACCTTACAAAAAAAGAAGCATATAAATTGGAATACCAGATTAAAAAATTACCCGCTGGAAAGAAAATTTCAACATTGAAGACCTGGACTTTTAAAAATTGACAGCACTTAAAATTCCATACG
>JBDLIV010000422.1:0-2199 GCA_039714675.1 Thermodesulfobacteriota bacterium | reverse complement strand
TAAATTGACTTTATAAACTTTTGCCTATATAAATTCTTGTTTAAATCAATGGAAACAATACTTAAATATTTTAAACCTGATGAGAAACAGATTGATCTTTTGAGTCAGGGTCTTGGCTGTCACAGGATTCTGTCAAGCCTGCTTACTGCCAGGGGAATCACAGATATTGAAGATGCCCGGTTTTTTTTAAATCCAAATTTCAACAACCTTGTTGACCCTTTTTTATTAAAAGATATGGACAAAGGTGTACAACGAATTTTCACAGCTATAAAAAACAGGGAAAAAATTCTAATTTTCGGTGATTTTGATGCAGATGGAGTTACATCTACTGCACTTTTGTCTCAATTCCTTGAACATTGCGATGCTAATATTTCATGGTATATACCCCATCGAATAAAAGAGGGTTACTCTCTGCAATCAGATCATATTCAAATGGCTGTGAACCAGAATATTGATTTAATTATTACTGTTGACTGCGGCGTTACAAGCCTTGATGCTGTCCAACAAGCAAGCCTTGAAGACATTGATGTTATTATAACAGACCACCATGAACCTGATGGAGAACTGCCTGAATCCCTGGCAGTGATAAACCCTAAAAGAGAAGATTGTAATGCCGGGCTGGAAAAGCTGGCAGGAGTCGGTGTTGTTTTGTTTCTTGTCATGGCTTTAAGAAAATTTTTAAGGGATAAAAACTTCTGGGAAGAGATTATAGAACCAAATCTTGCAAATTATTTGGATCTATTTACCATTGGAACAATCGGAGATATGGTTCCATTAATTGATGAAAACCGCATACTTTGTGTTGCAGGCATAAAAAAAATCAGAGAGGGGGTAAGACCTGGTTTGCAATCCATTGCAAAAATCTCCAGGCTGGATTTTAAAAAAATAGATTCAGATGATATATCGTTCAAAATTGTTCCAAGAATTAATTCTGCCGGCAGGATATCCCATGCCAGAATTTGTGTTTCCCAAATGATAAACAGTGATATGATAAGTGCTGAAAAAACTGCATCTATTCTTGACCAGTTAAATGTCAAGCGGCAAAAAATTGAGCAGGAGATAGTAAATGAAATTGAAGGCAGAATATTAAAAAATCCTGAACTTTTACAAAAAAAACTTCTGTTTTTATGGGATGACAAATGGAATCCAAGTGTCCTGGGAATTGCCGCATCAAAATTATCAAAAAAATATTACTGCCCTGTAATTTTACTGTCCACTGCCCAGGAGAATGCAGTTGGCTCCGGCCGTAGTATAAATAATATCAATATTTTTCAGGCCCTTCAAAAAAACCACGCTCTGCTTGTAAAATTTGGTGGGCATACAATGGCTTGTGGTCTTACTGTTGCAACAGAAAACTTGAGCACACTTTATGAAAGATTGAACCAGTATTTAGACAAAAGTTATTCAGCACAAGACTTTCAAAAAACAAAATTTATTGATGCTGTCCTTGATATTGAAGATATTAATTACAATCTGGCAAAAGAAATTGATCAGTTAAGACCTTTTGGCATGGCTAACCCGGAACCTATCTTTTTATGCAAAAATATCAGTGTAAAGCACTCTCATATAATTGCCGGCAGGCATAGAAAAATGGTTCTTGAAAATGTTGATTCCTCAAATTCTCATCAGGTAGAAGCATTTCATTTCAATGTAAATGATCCCGATAACCTGTCGGATTTCTATCCCCAGATTGCTTTTAAGCTTAAAATAGATAAATTTAAAAAAAACAGTGCCCAGATTATTATTGAGCAACTTTAGATTTCGCTTGTAAAAGGGTGTGTTTTTATTGTATATATACAGATTAATATTTTATGATTTTTGATAATTTAAGGATAAATAAATGGCTAAAATCTTTTACACCGGGAACAAGGAAGAAAAACTTCTTTCTAAAATCGAATCTTCCAAAGAGCGGGAAAGAATTCGAACTATAACCACTATCCGGGACAATATAGAAAGCTTCAGCAACAGAGTCTCCATGAAACTCATAGAACAAGGCCTTATTGAAACTGTCTCCAAATCAAGTGTTGAAAAACAGATAGTACGATGCCTTGACACTTTATGCACAGCAGATGATTTTGATATTGATTATACGGTTGCCCCTTTTAGAACTCTTATTTCAAACCCTAATATTGCAAGTTTATATTTAACAGCCTTTATCGTAGAAAAACTTATTAATCACAAAGATGTTGTTGATATATA
>JBDLIV010000421.1:0-2211 GCA_039714675.1 Thermodesulfobacteriota bacterium | reverse complement strand
TTTTCAAAAATAATCTGGGCAATCTGGGCAACAATACCTGGCCTGTCTTTGCCAAATGCAGTCATGATGAATTTTTTTTCCACAAGATCTCCTCTCTTTTTTATAAAATGATACTTATTCCCTATAAAATTTTCTCATACAATGTCAACTAAATATTCATAAGCTGAAGATAATTAAATATTTAAAAATATACACTTATCTATTTATATCCCATGGCCTGAATTGAGCCCATTTTATCGCGGGTTTGGGTTTTGGTTTTTTCCCATAAAATATATCATCCATCAGATTAAAAAGCTTTCTTGACATATTATTGCGCGATATTAAAGTTTTAATAATTCTATGGGGAAAAGTATCAGCATGGCTCCAGGGGCACACATTCATACAGATATTGCAGTCTGTTCCAATTTTTCCCCAGTATTCAAAACAGGACTGCGCATTCATCTTCCATCTGAGGGTGCCGTTTGTTTCAATCTGATCTTCATGGGGTATGGAATTGGAAGGGCAGCAGACAGCACATTTTTTACAGATATTGCAGAAATCTTCAACACCAATATCAACCGGTTTATCCTGCATAAGTGGGAGATCTGTAGTTACAAGACTCAGCCTGACACGGGGGCCGTACTTTTTTGTAATAAGATAACCAAGCCTGCCCACTTCTCCCAACCCTGCATCCACAGCAAGGGGAACCATAAGTGTATCATAATGTCTAAAATGATTTGCTGTTGCATCAAATCCAAGGTTGGCAATATAGGATGCCACCTGGGTTGATATATAAGCTCCTTTTGCATAGTTGATCATACTTTCAATGCAGGTAGGAGTATGTGGTGCAGATCCCACCATATCTGAATTCATTTCATGGGCTAAAACAATGGCATGGGTATGAGTTAAATTTATTTTTCCACCCCACTCTTCCCAGTTTTCATTAAATATTTCACCCCGGTTGGAATATATCCAGGAAGGGTTGATTCTTGTAATGCCAATCAATGCTGCTCCAAGAGCCTTGGCATATCCTTTAATCCGGATTGCTGCCTCTTCCGGGCTGATCTCTATTTTTTCTCCATTAAGCTTCTCTTTTATAAAAATATGGGGGGCTGGATTATATTTTTCTGACGTTGAAAGGTATTGCGGCATGGAGAGAGATGCCATGATTCCTGCGATGTTGGCATTGGCACCTGGATTGTCAATTGAGCCGGGAATACCTATGGGGCCGCCTTTTTTTCTTCTTTCTGCATCTATATCTTCAAGTTCAGGGTGTTTAGAATAATATGCTGAATACTCCTTGGAATCTGCCGGTAGAGATCGATTCCTGGCAAACACATGATCTCGTTCATCAAAACGGTTTATATTACCTGTAATCAATCCTTTAGTACCTTTTAGAGCTTTTGGATTCCCAGGAGTTTTCCTGGCAAAAAAAAATAAAAAACCGACTCCAAGTGTCATTATGAAACTAATGATGGTTATACCGCTCCCTGTATTAAAAAAATTAATTATATAAAGATAACAAAAGAGAACAATCAAAAAAGTCATCAGGCAAAATTGTACACCGGCAAATATGGAAGCCCGCTTCTCTCTTTCCAGAACAGATGAGATAAAAAAGCTAAGACCGATAAAAGCCTGAGCCATTAACCCAGCTGCCACAATAATAACAATAATTGTTTTCATGTTTTAATCTCCAGATGCAAAACACTATTAAGTTTTGCAGGATAAGTACCATACTCCACTTTGTCTTAAAAGTTTTTTTCTAATTCAAGTGTATATATGAAGACAAATTTTCAGATGAATTCATGTAAAAATGTCTGTTCATGATTATACAAAATCAGAAAAAGTTAATCTTTTTATACTAATATTATCCTTAAAAAACCTGGATAACTATCTGAAGAATCATAGCATATGCTATCAACGCCCTGTCGTTCACCATAGCGAACAAATATTTAATGAATTTAATTCATAAAATAAATATTTAAAATTGTAGCTTTAAATCAATGGCAATTTATTATTGACTTGCACCTCTTTAAATGATAAATCAGTTCAAAGCTTATTCCCTTTAAACTTATGAGGAGAGAATTAATGTTATTACCAGAATTTGAATTACATGAGCCTGCTTCCATTGAGGATGCGCTCAAACTTAAAAAAAATTATGGCAGTGATGCCAGACTTATGGCAGGCGGAACAGATGTTCTTGTCCTGCTTAAGAAAAAAGTGATCACCACA
>JBDLIV010000420.1:0-2213 GCA_039714675.1 Thermodesulfobacteriota bacterium | reverse complement strand
GCCCTGTATGAAGCATGTAAATCAAGCAATAAGTTTTTACTGGAGATAAAAGAGGCTAATCACAATGATATTTTTTTCCATGGTATGAATTCATATCTTGAGCATGTAAAAAAATTCTGCATGATTTAGATTTTTCCAATCAGAAGATAAAACCATGAAGAAAAAGAAAAAATTTTTACTCTGGCTGCGAAAAACATGCCTTAAAATTATAATATTTCTTTTTTGCTTTACAATAATCCAGGTTGTGACACTGAAATTTATAAATCCGCCATTTACCCCTAATATTGCATGGGAGTGGGCTGAATGTGTTTTTAATAAACAGCCTGAAAAATGTCCAAAATATATTTTTAAAAAACTTGAAGATATATCGCCGCATTTAAGAAAAGCTGTTATTGCTGCTGAAGATCAACAATTTTTATCCCATAACGGCTTTGATTTTAATGAAATAAAGAATGCTTTAAAAACATTAATCAAAGAAAAAAAACTAAGGGGTGCCAGCACCATCAGTATGCAGGCCGCACGAAGTCTGTTTTTACTATCCAGCAGGAGTGTATTCAGAAAAATTGCAGAAATCTATTATACTGTGCTGATTGAACTATTCTGGAGTAAACACAGAATCCTTGAAATATATTTAAACAGTGTTGACTGGGGGACAAATGTCACCGGAGCTGAAGCTGCCTGCCAAAAATACTACTCAAAGAGTGCAGAGGGCCTGACTCCATCCCAGGCTGCCTTAATGACTGCAATTTTGCCAAACCCGCATTTATGGTCAGTGAAGCATCCCACTGAATATCTTAAAACAAGACAGGCGCAAATCATGAAAGATATGCGCCTGATGCCGTTATTATAAATCTGAGGTGTGAGGTGTGAGAGAGAGTATATAATTCAAAGATCACCTCACATCTCACTACTATTCAAAATCAACGAGTTCAACATCAAAAATAAGATGAGATTCAGGAGGAATGGCACCTGGATATCCCTGTGTGCCATAAGCAAGCCAGTATGGAATCAGTAAAACTCTTTTTTCACCTTTTTTCATGGTTGATATAGCCTGGTCCCATCCTTTAATAACATGACCCACTCCTAAGTTAAACTCTATGGGTTTACCCCGGTCAATGGAAGAATCAAAGACTTTGCCATCCATAAATTTACCAGTATAGTGAACTTTTACTTTAGCACCTTTTGATGGATTGTCACCTGATCCCTTCTCTTTTAAAACATACATAAGTCCTGAATCTGTTGTTACTGCATCAGGATATTTTTCTTTCATCTCTTTCTCAAATTTTGCCATTGCTTCTTTTTGATCCACTTGTTTTTTCCCCTCTATTTTATATAATGCTGCGTCAAAACTTGCCTGATCAGCTTTAAAAGCCTTTGCTTCCTCTCCTACTCTAATAATTTTCAAGGTGATAATCTTGTCACCTTTTTCAATTTTATTCACCACATCCATGCCTTTTACAACCTTGCCAAAAACAGTATGCTTATTATTAAGCCAGGGAGTTGCTTTATGGGTTATGAAAAACTGACTGCCATTGGTACCAGGGCCTGCATTGGCCATTGAGAGGATTCCTGGAGAATCATGTTTTAATTTATCAACAAATTCATCTGGAAATTTATATCCCGGCCCTCCCCTGCCGGTTCCTGTGGGATCACCACCCTGGATCATGAAATCCTTGATAACTCTATGAAAAACAAGCCCATCATAATATTTTTTCTTTGAGGTCTGGCTGGATGCAATTGTACCTTGGGCCAGACCTGCAAAATTAATAACAGTAAGAGGTACCAGTTTATAATATAGCCTGGCTGTAATTTCACCCTTTGTGGTATCAAACTGAGCATATAAACCATTTGTAAGATCCTGTGAAATAGATATTCCTGGCAAAAACAGCATAAAACTAAATATTATTAATATTTTTTTACATAATTTCATATTTGACTCCTTTGATTATTTCCATAAACAATGCTTACTTTGTCTATAATAGTGTCTAATCGAAAACCCGCTAATTTGTTCTGGCACTATAATACAAAGCCCGATTCTCAATGAGTTTGAGTTTCGGGCTTCTAAATTTAAAAATTTCCACTCTTAAATATGAATTTTAAAATGGGGTGAGTGAAGGGACTTGAACCCTCGACATCCAGGACCACAACCTAGCGCTCTGCCAACTGAGCTACACCCACCACAATAAAAAATTATATTTATCAGAACAGGATCT
>JBDLIV010000419.1:0-2221 GCA_039714675.1 Thermodesulfobacteriota bacterium | reverse complement strand
GCATTGGTCCAGGAAATTTTTTCTTCCGGCCAGATCACCATATCAGGGTAGGTATAACCGCACCAATATGTTTTGTCCTCATATATTCTCTCTTGAATCCATGAAAAGAGAATCCGCGCCTTTTTAGCACACCCCATGCCGCATAAAGCCAGGACAAGCTCAGATGTTTCTGCAATGGTTACCCAGGGCTGATCAGAGACACACTTTACTCCCTGTCCTTCTACTACATATTTATTCCAATATTTTGCCACTCTTTTGCCGGCTTTGTCTCCTGTGAGCGCACCGCTTAATATGGGATAAAACCAGTACATGGAATATCTTGATTTGCTAACATTATAATTGTGTATATTCTCCCTTATGGATCTGCCAAGTTTATCAAAAGCTCTTTCCCACGATGTCTGCTGTCTGCCAAGTATGCATGCAATGGCAAGAGCACATTTCAGACTCATGAAAATAGAGCTTGAACCTGTTAAAAGAGACATGGGGTCAACAACGCCTTCAGGACTTTTAGCCCAGTATATCTCACCTGTTTTTGTCTGCAGGCTGATGGCATAATTGATCCCTTTTTCCATTGTCGGCCAGTATTGTTCGAGAACTCCAATATCTTTACTGCTCAGCCAGGTATGAAAAAGACCTACGCTGATATAGGCGGCCATGTGAGTTTCGCAGGTTTTATCTTTTGGCTTCCCTTGCATATAAGATGAATACCAGGAACCATCCTGATTCTGCATATTTTTTAACCACTCAAAGGCAAGGAGAGAGGCATCAAACTGCTTTCCTATATTCAATCCCATAATTGTCTCCACAAGGTCCCAGGGATCTGTCTTGCCATCCCTGTACCAGGGAATATCTCCAGATTCTCTTTGAAGAGTTAAAATAAAGCTGACAACTGAATTTATATTCAGGGTTTCAGATGTCCTGACAACGGGGTGTTCTCTCGGCATTTAACATCTCCGGTTAATAAATATGGTTGAAAATTTACTTAAAATTTCTCAGACACATTATCAAATCCCTCTTTTTTTTACAAGGAGTATGAACCATAAACATGAATGAATATTCATAATATTTTATTTTTCTCAAGCAATAATAAATACAATTATCTGTAAAAGCTTATATAGATAACACTTTGGAATTGAATGATAATTTTTCTTAAATTATTTTCTTGACAACCCTTGTATTTATCTGTTATTCAAAATGAATACTCATTCATATTATTATGAACAACCTTTAATATAGGAGGAAATTATGACAAGAAAAATTAGAAAAGCCGCAGTTATAGGCTCTGGAATCATGGGAGGCGGAATTGCTGCCCTTCTTGCCGGTGCTGGAGTAAAAGTGCAGCTTCTGGATATTGTTCCATTTGACTTGAGTGATGAAGAAAAAAAAGACCCTGTTGCCCGCAACCGCATGGTAAAAGCCGGCCTGGACGGGGCTTTAGCTTCTGCACCTTCTCTGTTCTTTAACAAAAAAGATGCAGGTCTTATCTCCATTGGCAACCTTGAAGATGATATTGATACCTTAAAAGAGTGCGACTGGATCATTGAAGTCGTTGTTGAAAACCTTAAAATAAAAAGAGAACTTTTTACAAAAGTTGAAAAATTAAGGAAAAAAGATGCCATTGTAAGCTCAAACACTTCCGGCATCCCGTTAAAAGATATGTGTGAAGGTTTTTCTAAAAATTTTAAAGAACACTTCATGGGGACTCACTTTTTCAACCCTGTCAGATACATGCATCTTCTTGAACTGATCCCCGGAGCTGATACGCTTCCTGAAGTTCTTGATTTTATAGCAGGCTTTGGTGAAAAAAACCTTGGAAAAGGCATTGTATGGGCAAAAGACACTCCAAACTTTGTAGGCAACAGAATCGGTATTCAGGGTATGGCTGCTGTTATGAAATTCATGGAAGAAGACAACATGACCATACCTGAAGTTGACGCAATATTCGGCCCTGCCCTTGGAAGACCCAAAACAGCGGTGTTTAAAACCTGTGATCTTGTGGGTCTGGATATAATGATGCATGTCTGCAAGAATTCCTATGATCTCTGCCCTGATGACGAACAGAGAGAGACCATGATTCTGCCTGGATTTGTTGAAAAAATGGCTGAGAAAAATTTTCTTGGCAATAAAACTCAAGGCGGATTTTATAAAACTGAACTGACTCCGGAATGGAAAAAGCTTAGAAAAGTATTGAATCCTGCAACCATGGAATATGAAGACCTTG
>JBDLIV010000418.1:0-2228 GCA_039714675.1 Thermodesulfobacteriota bacterium | reverse complement strand
TCTTGTTTCAGGTACCATAAAAGATAATATACAGCCGTCAAAATCTGATATGAATGATAAAGAGCTTGAAAAAGCATTATATGACGCAAACTGCAATTTTCTGTTTGATAAATTTTCAGGTCTTGACACATTGATTCAGGAAGGAGGCCGCCCCCTCTCCAGCGGTGAAAAGCAGCTTGTCTGCATTGCAAGGGCATTTGCCTTTAACCCGGATTTGATCATCTTTGATGAGGCAACATCTTATATGGATTCACAATCTGAACAAAAAGTACATGATGCCATGAATAAACTTATGAGAGGGAGGCTTGCCATCATCATTGCCCACAGACTCTCCACAGTGAAAAACTGCGACACCATTCTTCTTTTAAGGGATGGTAAAATTAAGGAGAGAGGATCACATGAAAAACTTGTTAACTTAAAAGGTGAGTATTATCACCTTCTGCAGAAAGAAAGGATCTGATGATTCTATTTGTCACACTACGTCATAGTCTGAAATATAGAAAACGTTTTAAAGCCATAGAAATGGAATAAATTTTATAATTTTATCAAACTTCCAGGCTTGTCTGGTTCTGCAACATGCAGAGTAATATCTGACCCGTTCAAACCTTTGAAAACTTCTGCGGCAGCTTTTTGGGGAGTATTGTTTTCTTCACTTAAATGGGCAAGGATAACATGCTTTAGATTATCAGCCTTAAGCTCTTTAATTAAATCTTTGGCATCGATATTGGACAGATGTCCGGTTCTGCCTTTAATCCTCTGTTTGAGATGCCACGGGTAGGAACCATTGATCAACATTTCAGGATCATGATTGGACTCAAGATATAAAATATTACTGTTGTCAAGATGATTTTTTACAAGGTTTGTGGCAATACCAAGGTCTGTAGCAACACCGAGTTTATAATTTTCATATTCAAGAGTCAGCCCAGCAGGATCCATGGCATCATGGGAAATGGAAAAGGGATTGATTGTAATTTGGTTGATTTTAAAAGATCTGCCGCATTCAAAAAACTGTAAATCTTCAATATTACCGAGATTGGAGCAGGCCTGCCAGGTTTTTTTTGTGATATAGACAGGGATATTATAACGACGGTGCAATATGCCGGCACCTTTTACATGGTCTGAATGCTCATGGGTGATAATAATTGCATCAAGACTTTCAGGTTCAAGTTCAACAGCATTTAAACGCCGTTGAATTTCAATACCTGAAAGTCCTGCATCAATTAAAATGGATGTATTATTACATGAAACAAATAAAGAGTTCCCCCTGCTTCCACTTGCAAGGGGACACACACAAAATGAATTATTTTTCATCTTCTTTTGCAGCTTTATAGCTGAGTTTTATTTTTCCATCTCTTGTAATATCCAGAACCTTTACAGGAATAACTTCTCCCTCTTTTAAAACATCAGTTACCTTTTTAACCCTGTAATTTGCAAGCTCGGAAATATGTACCAGACCGTCTGTGCCCTGTTTGATATTTACAAAGGCGCCAAAATCGGTAATTTTAACAACTTTTCCTTCATAGATTGTTCCAATTTCAGGATCAAGGGCAATATCTTTTACCATTTGCAGTGCAAGTGCAGAATCCTCTTCATTTGCAGCAGCAATTTTTACAATTCCTTCATCATTCACTTCAATGACAGTATTGGTATCAGCCTGAAGAGCCCGGATAACTTTTCCTCCAGGACCTATAATATCCCTGATTTTGTCAGATTTGATCTGGATGCTGACAATTTTAGGAGCATGGGGTGAAACTTCATCTCTTGTATTTTTCAGAGTCTCAAGCATTTTATCAAGGATATGCAGCCTGCCGCCTTTAGCCTGGTTGAGAGCTGTCTCCATGATATCTTTTGAAAGCTCTTTAATCTTGATGTCCATCTGAAGAGCTGTTATTCCTTCAGCAGTTCCAGCCACTTTAAAGTCCATGTCACCAAAATGATCTTCATCTCCAAGGATATCAGACAGAACCGCTGTTTTATTTTCGTCTTTAACAAGTCCCATGGCAATTCCTGAAACAGGAGCTTTGATAGGAACTCCACCGTCCATCAGGGCAAGAGTCCCTGAGCAGACTGTTCCCATGGAAGAACTTCCATTGGATTCAAGAACCTCTCCCACAAGACGGATAGTATACTCAAAATCTTCCTGGGCAGGAAGAACTCTTGAAAGAGCACGGCTTGCAAGATTTCCATGGCCAATATCACGACGGCTGGGGCCTCCCGCTCGTCTGCAC
>JBDLIV010000417.1:0-2236 GCA_039714675.1 Thermodesulfobacteriota bacterium | reverse complement strand
GCAGCAGGAGGGGTCATGGTTGTTATCCCATTTTATCTCCATGATTATGAAAAATTTCACAGGATTACAATTCTTGGTGAATTCCTGGCAGTGGCAGCACTGGTCATGTGCCTGCTTTTCATTATTGTGGATTTAGGCCAGCCGACCCGTGCGCTCAATGTATTGTTATACCCGTCACCTAAGTCAGTGCTGTTCTATGATATGCTGGTATTGAACGGATATCTCTTTTTAAACATTGTTGTGGGCTGGAAAGTTCTTGAAGCAGAGAGAAATCAGGTGGAACCTGTCTGGTGGACAAAACCCCTGGTACTGATCTCCATCCCGTTTGCCATTGGTATTCATACAGTAACTGCATACCTTTACTGCGGTCTTCCGGGCCGTGGTTTCTGGCTTACTGCAATTCTGGCACCCAGATTTCTGGCATCAGCATTTGCAGCGGGTCCTGCAGTTTTGATAATTTTGTGTTATATCATTAAAAAATTCACAAAATTTGATCCTGGCTGGGAAGCCATGCAAACTCTGTCAAAAATTGTCTGTTATGCTATTATTGCAAACCTGTTTTTCTTTTTATGTGAAGTATTTGTGGTTTACTATTCAAATATTCCAGGACATAAAGCCCATATCCAGTATCTATTGTTTGGATATCACGGTCATAACGCCCTTGTGCCATGGATGTGGACTGCCCTTGTCCTTATGACAACAGGAGCAATCTTACTTGTTATACCAAAATTTAGAAGCAATTCTAAGCTATTGCCTTTTACCTGCGCCATGATAGTGTTGGGAGCATGGATTGACAAGGGGCTTGGTATGATCTCAGGAGGATTTGTGCCCTCTCCTCTGCACCATGTAACAGAGTATGCGCCAACAATTCCTGAAACCGTGATTACCCTGGCAGTTTATGCAACAGGTTTGCTTGTGTTAACAATCCTTTACAAACTTGCAACACAGGTTAAAGAGGAGGTGAGAGGCTGAACAGCCTTCAACTGAACGTAGTAGTAGATTTTAAATTCTCAAAAAGGGGGGCTTTCAATAAAAGTCCCCCTTTGTTATGTTAAGATATGGACAGTCTACATACAAAAACACTTCTGCAAACCAGTGACTCTTTTCTGGAAAATAAAAAAAATGAACTTTTACTTGCCCTGTATGAAAAAAATTATCAAAAAACTGAACAGATTTTTCATGATATTCTCCAGCACATTAAAACTATAACAAAATTAAATGAAAACTCAGAAAAACTATTAAACCAGATCCATTCCATAGTTAAAAAATTTTCTCCTGATATTCCAGATTATCTCTGCCCTAAAATCAAAAATGATAACAAAAGCTTAAAAAATTATATTCTCTCTTCCATAAAACACTCCGAGAAAAAAATCCCATATGTAGATTTCCAAACCTGGGAGCAGAAACTTGGTTTAACAAAAACTCAAAAAAATCTGATCTATAAAACTGCCATGACGTTTCAATTGACCGTTGGATGTTCAAATTTTTGCAGACGCTGTAATGAATGGGCATTGCCAGGAATCAGAACACATTTTTCTTTTAATGCCATACAAAAAATTCTTCAGTTTATGGAAATAGAGCAAAATGATGAAATTTCCCTTTATGGTGCCTCTGATCCTCTTGACTGGACAGATAAGAAAACAAGCTGTAATGAAAAAGACAAAATCATATCTGATATTCTTGAGTTTTTTAAAAATTCAAGCCTCCAATACAGTATTCTGACAAAGGTTCCAAAAGGTAAAGAACCTTTATTGAAAAATCTTTTAAAATCCAATGCCAACATCTCAGTAAGCATTACTGCAAAAAACAAAACCCGTATCAGAAAAATCGAACATGCCATTGGAAAATCTATCAGCAAACAGCATGATTTGGAGGAACTTCTCATCCCTGCCAGGCTTGACGAGGATTTCACATCCATAAAGCCTTCTATCACAGACGGATATGGCACTGAAATAACCCCGGACGGAGCATTTATAATAATTCCGACTTTTACCAGCGCTCTGCACCCTTTTGGGCATAAAAAGATTGCAATAACCTTGGAAACTAATTTTTTCCCGATAAAAAAAACCGGCAGGGATGCTCTGCTTATTGATTATTTCAAACCCCTGAAAGGGTATAACCTTAAAGATGAAACGCAATATTTAGATTATCTTCTTGATGTGCAGATTGAATCCATTATCCTTGACAATGGTTCTGAAAAACTCACTCCTCCCGGCATGAGAAGCCTTAAAGAATA
>JBDLIV010000416.1:0-2238 GCA_039714675.1 Thermodesulfobacteriota bacterium | reverse complement strand
TTCCCCTTGGTACAGTAAGGGTTGAAAAACAATCTCTTCTTCTTGATTTTCATCATAGAGCGCTTTAAATTCATCGAATTCTTTCTTTCCAAACTCTGGTTTTTCAAACAAGGCTTTAAACCGATAAACATCAGGCTTGGTTTCTTCAGTTCTATTTGAATATTCTTTATCAAAGCTTTCAAGAGAACTTACAGCAATTGGTTCAAACTGATCACTATATGTATCAGACAAGGACATCATCTTTTCCCTTTCCAAGTGTTATAGTACCGTCAGCCTCGAGCTCTTTGGCTGCACGAACAACTCCCTGCTGGGCTTCTTCAACTTCTACAAGACGTACCGGACCCATGGCCTCAAGATCATCCTTAAGCATCTCCCCTGCTCTCTGAGAAAGATTGGAGAAAATCCTCTCTTTCATTTCATCTGTTGCTGTTTTGAGTGCATATGTCAGCTGCTGGCTTTCAACTCTCTTTAAGATCTCCCTCATTGCAATATCATCAATACTTGTAAGATCTTCAAATACAAACATAAGGTTTCGGATATCATAGGCCATTTCAGGATTATCTTCCTCAACAAATTCCATAACCATGTCTTCTGTTGTCTTATCCACACCATTGATAATATCCACAAGCACCTGCAATCCTCCTGCTTTTCCACCAGGGCCTACAGCACCTGAAAGTTCATGTTTTAATGCCTTATCAACATCCCGGACAACTTCTTCCGGAATCTGACCTAATCTTGCAATTCTCATTGAAATATCCCCTTTTAAATCGTCGGGAAGAGACATTAAGATTTCTGATGATATTTCAGAGGGCATATGTGCCAGGATCATTGCAATTGTCTGGGGATGCTCTCCTTCCACATAACCTGCAAGAGTGTCGATATTAATATTTTTGCTCCAGATAAATGGTTGATCCTGTTTTTTCTTTTCAATGTCATCAAGAACTGCATCTGCATCTTTACTCTTTAAAGTCTTTTTAACAACATTTTTAATAAAAGAATCACTCTCTATCATCATTCTTGACTCACCTTCAAATTTACCCACAAAATCTAAAGATGTTTCTTTTAACATTTCAGGCGTAATACCATCAATTAAAGACATTTCAAAGGCAACATTGCTGATTTGGTGTTCATTCATATTCTCAAATGCCCTGGTGGCATAGTCCTCACCCATGGACATTAGGAAAATAGCAGCTTTTCTTGCTCCTGGTATTTGTTTTTCTTCTGCCTTTTCAGTTTCAGCCATGATTACTATTCTTCCTCCTCTGTTTCACTTATCCAGCCCTTAAGTATATTAACAGTTTTATAAAAATCTTTGTTGGCGTAATATCTGGCTTTTTCATTAACAGACATATTTGCCAGATATGATGCACGTTCTGATGCTTTCATTTTCTTGATAAAAGTTTTCTTCTGTTTTTCAGTCATGAGATCCAGGTATTCTTTTTGCTGGGCTGCATCCATATCAATAAATTCAGGCTCTTCATCTTCAAGCAGGTCAAGAGCCTCAGGGCCGGTTAAGGATTCCTGATCCACACTTGTCTTTATCTCTTTAACGGTTTTTATAATTGGACGTATAACAAGAAGGAACAGTAAAATTACAAGAAGCAGGTTTGCAATGGTTCTGCCATACTCTTTTTGAACCATTTTCAATCCTGTAACAGCGGGCTGCGGTTCGATTTGCGCAATAGATGCAAAGGGGAAACACTCCATGGTCAGCTGGTCATTACGATCTTCATTATATCCCATGGCTTTGATGACAAGATTTTCAAACTGCTTTATCTCTTCAGCAGATCTTGGTATATATACCTTTTTTTGATTACCGCTTTCATCGGTTCTATTTTCATATTTCCCATCCACAATAGCTGCCACTGACAGTCTTGTTAACACAGCCATCGACTTCTTGGTTTCCCTGATTCTTTTACTTATCTCATAATTATATGTATCATCTGTTTTATCAACCAGCTCACTGTTTTGTCCTTCTGCAGAATTTGCTTCTCCAATAATGGGATTTAAGCTGGAGGAGGTTGGAATTTGTTCTGAGGCAGAAGTAATTTTTTCTTTTTTGTTTTTCCTGCTTCTGACAAACTCTCCACCTATTTCAAAGGGGTCGTAGATCTCTTCATTGATCCTGTTTTTTGAAAAATCCATGTCCGAGGTTACCCTGACAATAGCCTTATCCTTTCCAACAATTCTTTCAAGCATTGTCTGAATTTGTTTTGTAAGGTTCTCTTCATATCTGAC
>JBDLIV010000415.1:0-2244 GCA_039714675.1 Thermodesulfobacteriota bacterium | reverse complement strand
AATGACAATATCAAGTTTAATGCCCTCTTCTTCCAAAGATGCATGAAGTTTTTCCGCCTGGACTTTATTTCTCGGAAATCCGTCAAGAAGCCATCCGTTCTTGCAGTCATCCTGCTTTATTCTGTCAAGCACCATGGGAATAGTGATCTCATCAGGAACCAGATCGCCTCTGTCTATAAATTCTTTTGCTTTTTTACCAAGTTCTGTTCCACCCTTGATATTTTCACGAAAAATAGCACCTGATTCAATGTGCGCAATATTATATTTATCTTTCACGATTGATCCCTGGGTTCCCTTGCCGCTCCCGTTTGGTCCAAAAAATAGTATGTTCATTTACAACTCCTTTTTTGAAACTTTAGAATTAAAAAAATATTCCAAGGTCTCTTTTCATTAATAATCACTTCACCGATATGTTTTGACAGCCATGCATAATTTTAAGGCTGCATTTTTTAAGTATAAAAGCAAAATTTGTTTGTCAAGATAAACTAAAGCAAATGTAAATATTCATCTTTTTTCATTTTAATTTGTAATCACTCCTTTGAACTATATAATTTCCCGAGATATTACTATTCAAAAACAAAAGGAAGAATTGATGCCACAATCAAAATTGCCATTGTGATGTTAAAGGTTTGTACTAAACGCTCATTCTGGATAAATCGTTTTAACATCACACCACCCAATGACCATGAATTGGTTGAAAGAGCAGCACAAAAAAAATAAATACCTGCTATGATCATCACCTGCATAAAAACGATTTGATGATCGGTGATAAAAGCTGCAGTTGATGTAATCGCCATAACCCATGCTTTGGGATTGATCCACTGAAACAATGCGGCCTGGAAAAAGGTAAATGGTTTATCATTTTTATTTTCTGTGTCAGGTGAGCCCTTGGTATTGGCAATATGCCACGCCATCCAAAGCAGATAACTGATTCCAATTACTTTTAAGGCAGTATAAACAAAAGGGAAAACTTCAAACAATTTTCCTACACCCAACCCAACACAGATCACCATTACAGGAAAACCAAAATTAATCCCCAAAGCATGGGGGATAGTACGTTTATATCCAAAGGTAAGTCCTGAGGATAAAAGCATTATGTTGTTCGGTCCTGGAGTCATGGTCGAAGCTAATGCAAAAGAGGCAATTGATATGATCATTGTCAATGTGTAAATTTGATTCATTATTTAATATTTCCTGATTTTTGTATCTTTTATAATTTATCTATACTCAAAATCCAGTGAGCTTACAAGCTGCCGATAAATATATTTTTTACTAAAGTAAATTTGGAAGAATTTTACAATATCCCTTGAATGTGGAATCGGATATTGCTATTAATGGATTTTAATAAAAAGTATATTTAGGACAGGGGGTAATTTGACTGAATTAATAGATGTCATGGCAAGGGAGATCCTTGATTCTCGGGGAAATCCAACCATTGAAGTTGATGTGGTTCTGGCCTGTGGAGCAAAAGGTCGAGCAGCAGTTCCATCCGGCGCTTCAACCGGCACAAGAGAAGCTTTGGAACTTCGTGACAACCAGGAAACCCGCTTTATGGGTAAGGGTGTTTTAAATGCTGTTGTCAATGTAAATGAAATTATTGCCCCTGAAATAATCGGATATGATGCAATGGATCAGGCAGGGCTTGATAGAACCATGCAGGATATAGACGGAACGGAGAACAAGTCAAGACTTGGTGCCAATGCCATTCTTGGTGTCTCCATGGCTGCAGCAAGGGCTGCTGCAAATGCCTGTGAAATTCCTCTGTATCAGCATATTGGCGGTATTAATGCAAGAGTACTGCCGGTGCCCATGATGAACATCATTAATGGTGGCGCACATGCTGCAAATAATCTTGATATACAGGAATTCATGATTCTTCCTTTTGGTGCCGACTCCATTGCCCAGGCTGTTCAAATGGGAGCTGAAATCTTTCATAATCTTGCAAAAATATTAAAGGGTGAAGGATTGTCCACAGCTGTGGGAGATGAAGGCGGTTTTGCCCCAAATCTTAAATCCAATGAAGAGGCTCTTGAATATATAATAAATGCCATTGAAGCTGCCGGGTACAGACCTGGAAAAGATATTGGTATAGCTCTTGATGCTGCCGCTTCTGAGTTTTATAAAGATGGCAAATATATTTTTGCTTCAGAAGGCCGGGAACTTTCAGCCAAAGAGCTGATAGACTATTATGAAAAACTGGTTGAAAAATATCCACTCTATTCCATAGAAGACGGACTTGCCGAA
>JBDLIV010000414.1:0-2257 GCA_039714675.1 Thermodesulfobacteriota bacterium | reverse complement strand
AAGGGAACTTACATGATCTTCCGGGTTTGCAATATAATATGTTCTGTCAACTATTCTTCCCTGTTCTCCTGCAAGATCAAAGTGAATGGTGTGTCCTTCCATGGCAAGAGGGCTCTCTTCACCCTTTTCAATTGAAAGATTTTTTATAAATTTAAGATCTTCAGAAGAACCTGTGTTGACAAAGATTGAGCGGGGATTGCAAAGAACAATTGAGTTGGCAATTCTTATTAAAACTTCGGAATTTTTTATTTTCAGAATTCTGCTCAGATGCTTCTCATCCATATATTGTTCAAATATGACTTTGGCTTTTTCAATTGTATCTATTTTTCCAAGTTCATTAATTAAATCCATCTCTTTGTCTGCTTTCTGCATAATTATCCTCATTTTAAAAAGTCTGGTTGATAAAAATTATTTCTATCTTCTACCATTATATTTGAAAAAATCAAATATTAAATTTAATGAAAGTTGGATTGTATTTTAATGTAAATTTGTATAAAAGCAGACATATGAAAACTTAAATCGTTAGGAAAATTATGAGCGGGAAAAAAATATTTGCAGATTTGCACAACCACACCACAGCATCAGATGGAGATTTCACACCGGATGAACTGGTGGAGCAGGCAACAATTCATGGAATCAAGGCAGTTGGAATTACAGATCATGACACCCTTAATGGTTTAAAAGAGGCTCTTGCCGCAGGAATAAAATACAATGTTGAAGTTATTCCTGGTGTAGAAGTTTCAATCAGGTTTAAACGATCCTATTTTACAGGCACCTTGCATCTTTTGTGTTATTTTAATAAAAATATGCTTGCAGACAATGATTTTATAACAGAGTTTAAAAAGATTTTATCCCAGGGAAGAGGAGAAAAACTTGTAAGGGCCAGAATTGATGAAATCAACAGGTGTTTTGGATCACAATCCTTTCAATCAGGAGAGAAAAATCCCCTGTTAAAAAGAGATCTGGAATTTGAGGATATTGCAGCTTTAAGCAATAATGCAACAAGACGCCATTTTGCTGTTGCCTTAAAAGAATCTTTCAATATCACAAACAGTGATACCATTAATATAATTATCGGTAACAGAAGTAAAGCTTATCTGCCTTCCGGAATTCAATTAAAAGAGATTATTGATTTTATCAGCAAAAATAGAATACTTGCAGTTCTGGCCCATCCTGCAGCAGGGTCTTTCCCGGGAAAAGGCCATTATAAGGAAGTGTTGCCTTCTTTTGAAATTGTGGAACAGATTTTTCCTGAATTTCTTGAAGCAGGAATTCAAGGGCTTGAAGTTTATTACCCAGGCCATACAAAAGAGTATCAGGAATTGCTCAAATCATTGGCTATAAAACATGAACTTATTATTACCGGCGGATCAGACTGCCATGATGGAAAAGAGCGTCCCTTTGGGGTGCAGGGAATTTCGCAATCTGAATTTAAACTATTTAAGAAAACCTTGATTTAGAAAGAGAAGAGATTGTCATAAAATTAGGAGAAATCGTTATGAGAAGAGAAGATAAAGAGATTACAGACAAAAAAGAAATTGAAAAAATTTTCAAGGAAAGCCAGATCTGCCGTATTGCAATGGTAGATAAAGATAAACCATATATTGTCCCAATGAGTTTTGGTTATGAACAAGGCATTCTGTTTTTTCATACTGCTTTAGAAGGCAGAAAAATTAATTTGATCAAAAAAAATCCCAATCTATGTTTTGAAGTAGATCAGGTTTTCCAGTTTAAAAAAGCAAAACTTGCCTGTAATTGGTCCATTAAATATAAAAGCGTGATAGGGGAAGGCAGGGCTCAATTGCTGTATGATCCAGAAGAAAAAAGAGAAGGTCTGAATATTATCATGGCTCAATATTCAGGCAGAACATTTGAATATCCCGTTGAAAATCTTGAAAAAACTCTTGTGATAAAACTGGTGATTGACAAAATGACCGGTAAGCAGTCTTGATGGAATATTGTCCGACAGGCTTGTTGCACAACCCTGTCGGATACTTGAGGAAGAGATGAGTGACAGCATAGACAAAACAATCTTTTCAGATCTTGAATCCTGTGATCCTGAAGAGGTGGTTTTAAGAACCGGCTGCAGATTTGATAAAATCGCGAATCAATATTTTGTAAATGTCTGGGGGCATGAATATTGTGTTGATTTAAATAAATATGAAATTCAGCCTAAAGGGGCAGGCATAAAAACCTATCATGATTATCTATATTTATTCATCTTGTATTATCTTCTGCAATCAAAAGACATCAAGCC
>JBDLIV010000413.1:0-2264 GCA_039714675.1 Thermodesulfobacteriota bacterium | reverse complement strand
GTAAAAACAAGAAAAGTCAAAAACAGGCATTAAAGCGTTACTCAATCTTAAAAGTAACGATTTGGGTACGTTACTTTTAAGATTTAACTATTAAAATTTCAAGAATATTCTGCATTAATTAAAAATTTTAAAAAAATTAACATTTTTATATTATCCAGGTAAAGTTCACACTTTTAAAACATGAAATTTAATTTTTAAATCCTAAAAATCATGAAGAGCTTGAAGAAACAAGAAGTAATTAATGTAAAGAATCTTCACTAACTTTATACTTTTAATTATGAACTTGTTAACCAAACATACAAATAATGCAATGTAATATGTAAAAAAATATCTGTATAAAAAATTATGGCATATTTATTGAAATACTTTACTGATTATAATAATTTTAATTTTTTTGTAAATCATGTATGGAGGTTAATAAAAATGGGGTCAGTTGAATTTGATGATAGCTTGAAAAGTGGTGTTAGTCTCATGGATTTCAGTGCTAACTGGTGTGCTCCATGTAAAGCTCAAGAACCTATTATAAAAAATCTTGTTGATAAATTTAAAAATCGCGCATCAATTATTGAAGTTGATATCGATAACAACAGGGATTTAGCCACAAAATTCATGGTTCAAAGTATTCCAACTTTAATTATTTTCAAGGATGGCAAAGAAATTAAAAGACTTGTCGGTCTTCAAACTGAAAACACTATCTCTAAAAGTTTAGAAAGCGCTTTATAAAGGTGTAAATCCTCTGATAATGATTTAGAAGAAAATTTAAAAAAATAACAAGTCTAGGTTTTATGCTGCCTTTTGAACTGATTTAGGGTCTGGCTGGAAACTCCATTAACGAGTAAGATATATTTAGTTATTTACATCCGGTGCAACTTAAATAATATTGACTGTTGCACTGGATTTTTATTTGTATTGATGTTCTCTATTTCGTGTATATAATTAACATATCAAACAAACTGCTTGATAAATTTTAAAATATAAAGGTTATACAGTTATGAAAGAGACAGTTTATGTTCTAATTTTTCTCGGAATCTATATTCTTTTACAGGTTTACATACTGCCTAAAATGGGTATATCCACCTGAATGAAAGATGCCTGTCAGGTGACAGACAACAAACAAATTCAAGAAAAATCTCCAAAAGAAAAATAATTGCTTTTAGAAATTTATTTTAGTATTGTAACGGTAACGTTACCAATGAAGAGTATTATATATACAAATTTTTCAAACTTCTGTGTTGGTAAAAAACTATATCCTCGGGGTGGAAGAGGAGCCTGTGTTCAACTACTGATTCTATGCCAGTGGTGAAAAAGAGGAGATAAAAATGGAAACCCATCAATTATGGAATGTTAATTTTTTAAATCAAATTTTTAATGCCATGGCTGAAGGCCTTTTCACTCTTGACGACCAGGGTACTATTACATCCTGGAATAAGTCCATGGAAAAAATCACTGGATACTCTGCTATAGAAGCTGTGGGCAATGAATGCAGTCTCCTTCAATGTAGCCGCTGTTTTGGTAAAAAATGTCCTGCCAATGTGAAAAAATGCGGTGTTATGGAAGATGGCAGGACCGAAGCAAAAGAGTGTACTCTAAGACATAAAGATGGATATGAAATCTCAGTAATAAAAAATGCACGACTCACCTATGATGAAAAAGGCCATGTGCTTGGAATTGTTGAAACCGTTACTGATCTGACTGAATTAAATCAAATCAAGAAAGCTGCTGAAGAAGCCCAGGGAAAACTTGAAAAATCATACAGGCTTGGCAATATAATTGGGAAAAGTGTGATTATGCAGAATGTGTTTGAATCCATACGAGCAGCGGCAAACAGTAAAGCCAACGTTTTGATCCAGGGTGAAAGCGGAACTGGAAAAGAGCTTATTGCAGGAGCTATTCATTATAACAGCAGCAATAATCATTCCACTCCTTTTGTAATAGTAAATTGCTCTGCACTTTCTGAATCTCTGCTTGAAAGTGAACTTTTCGGCCATGTTAAAGGTGCCTTTACAGGTGCTCACAAGGATCGTAAAGGCAGATTTGAAGAAGCTGACGGAGGTACTATTTTTCTTGATGAAATAGGCGAATTAACTCCATATATTCAGATTAAACTCCTTAGAGTTCTCCAGGAGCGGGAAATAGAGAGGGTAGGGGATTCAAAAAAAAGAAAAATTGATATAAGAATTATAGCTGCCACCCATGCAAATCTTTATGACCTTAC
Organism: Thermodesulfobacteriota bacterium; assembly: GCA_039714675.1. Lineage (GTDB taxonomy): Bacteria > Desulfobacterota > Desulfobacteria > Desulfobacterales > Desulfobacteraceae > Desulfobacula. The sequence continues at coordinate 49 of JBDLIV010000413.1, read as the reverse complement.
TCAACAGGGAAAATTCAGAGAAGATCTTTTCTATCGATTAAAGGTGTTT
>JBDLIV010000412.1:0-2270 GCA_039714675.1 Thermodesulfobacteriota bacterium | reverse complement strand
GCAAATGCCCTGGTTCAGTTTGAAGATTGCAACTTGGGTGAAAAACAGATATTTATTAAAACTAAAAAAAAATATGCAGCTGATTTTTCAGCAAATCCCCATGCTTTTCTTGTGGGATGCCTGCTTCCTGCAATTCATCTTAAGGAAAAACGAATTTTCCTGGATGAAGAGATCTGTCCTTTATTAAAAGAGAGTCTTACTATTGCCATGACCATTCTTAAAGAGTGGACAAATGGGCAGTATCAGCCTTTGAAAATTGAAGCAAAGATAAAGCCAATTATAAAGCCTTTACAGCACAATAGAACCGGTATGTTCATGTCCGGTGGCATGGATTCTCTGGCAGCCCTGAGATTAAACAGAATCAATTATCCCGAATCCCACCCGGGATTTGTCAAGGATGGTTTTTTCCTGCATGGATTTGATATTGGCGGTGTGGTTGAAAGAGGCATGAAATATCATGTTTTTGAAAGAGCAAAAGAGGCAATATATAAAATCACCAATGATGCAAAAGTTGAATTAATACCTGTATATACAAACATAAGACACCTTTGCGATGAGAGAGCTCTGTGGCTTGACAGCTTTTTCGGGGCTGTGCTTGCATCCATTGCTCATACATTTTCCAACAGACTGAATATGGTGTTTATCGGATCATCCTATGATATTCCAAACCTACATCCATGCGGGTCACATCCTCTTCTTGATCCTGAATATTCCAGCTATGACATGAGAATCAGGCACAGGGATTATGAGCTTTCAAGAATTGAAAAAATAAAAATTGTTTCCAAGTGGGATGTTGCTTTTCAAAACTTCAGGGTATGTCTTGCCAATGTTTCTGACAGACTTAATTGCGGAAAATGTGAAAAATGCGTGAGAACCATGACCGAGCTTACAGCTCTGAACCTGCTTCATAAAACAAAAGCTTTTGTTGAAGATGAAATTTTACCTGAGCAGATTTCACAATTTGATATAACAATCAGAACGCGTCCCCCTTTTTACAGACCCATGATCCCTCTGCTAAAAGATCAGGGAAGAGATGACCTTGTTTTTGCAATTGAAAAACAGATAGGGAAAATTTCATGAAAGAGATAACTATTTTAGTGCCCCTGGTCAATATTATAGGAGCTGTAGCCTCCTATATCTATTTTAGATTTATTCTGAATTCCGGAGCTGTTTCGGAAAATATTCCAGCTTATTACTCTCCACTTTTTTTTGCGGTTGGAACAGCCTTTTTGATTATTTGTTTTCAAGTAACAACCCGTGGTTCTGTAAAAACTTTGTTTGACATTGCCTATGGGAAGATAAAAATAAATACGCTTGACGACTCTGAAATTCATCACCTTCAAAGAGAAGCTTTACAGTTTCCAATAATTGTTTCTATAATTACGCTTTTAGTCTGGATATTTGCAGGTTTTATATTCGGATTTTTGGAACCTTTAATTACAGCTAAAATATTTAATATTGAAACTCCCGGCCTTATTTACTGCTTAAGGCGGTTTTTAGGAATATCCCTTTTGGGCGGAGGTATCACTACACTGATCTTCTATTTTATCTTTGAAAGTGCATGGCGAAATTATATTCCAAATTTTTTTCCGGAAGGACATTTGAGCCGAGTTAAACATGTGTTCAAACTCAGTGTCCAAAAACGGCTGTTAATTGTTTTTTTAAGCATTACTTTCATTCCTCTGCCAATTCTTGGTTTGACCACATATTCAAAAGTTATGGCCCTGCATATGGCGGATGCCCTCAACCGTGAACAGATTATGAATTCTCTGGTTGGAGAGTTTGCCTTTATTATTGTTGATTCACTGACTATATGTCTCATTTTGGCATATTTTTTATCCAAAAGCATATCCCAGCCTCTTGTTAGAATTAAAAAAGCCATAAAAGAGGTTGCAAACAACAATCTTGATGTTCAGGCGGAAATTGTCTCCAATGATGAACTTGGAGATGTTGCAGAAGGGCTAAACCTTATGATTAAAAGCATGAAAGAAAGTCAAAAAATACAAGAATCATTTGGCAAATTTGTTTGTAAAGAGATTAAAGATGAAATAATGGCCGGTAGAACATCCCTTGAAGGTGAGATGAAACGGGTAACCCTTCTGTTTTCCGATCTTAGAAATTTTACAACTCTTGTGGAAAAAAATCATCCCAAACATGTAGTTACAATTATAAACCAGTATTTTACCGAAATGACCACAGCTGTAAAGGCAAACAGGGGGATTATATTACAATATGTAGGAGATGAAATCATGGCTGCTTTTGGAGCACCT
>JBDLIV010000411.1:0-2286 GCA_039714675.1 Thermodesulfobacteriota bacterium | reverse complement strand
GATGAATTTGACCTTGAATTTGATGCTGAAGATGATTCTGACATTGAAGATATAGTGGGAAAAGAAGAGAACTTATCTTTAGAAGTCGAATCAGATGAAGATGATCCTGTTATCTCCTATGAAGAAGAAAAGATTGAAGATGATTTTTCTGAATATGACAAGGTATTGGAACAGGAAACTGAGCCTGAAGATGATGATTCTATTGAAGAAGAAACCATTGACACACTGGGAGATGATTTCAAAAAAGAAGATATAAAAGTTCCGCAGGAAGAGGTGCAACCAGTGCTAACTCCGGAACCAGGTTCCAGGAGAAGAAAGAAAAAATCCAGCATCGGAACTCCTGTCATCCTGCTGCTGCTTATTTTTCTATTAGTTGCAGGTGCTTATATTGCCAGCATCATGACAGGATATAAAATACCTTATATCTCTGATATTCAAATACCTTTTATTGAACAATACTTGAAAAAACCTGCGCGTGAAATTTCAGATGCCAAACCTCTGCCCAACAATAAAAGTGTTAATGGAAGATTTGTTACCAATGCTGCTGCCGGAACCCTGTTTATAATTACAGGAAGGGTAGACAACCCTTCAAATGTTGCTTATAGCCATATTTATATTCAAGGGACTTTGATTACCAAAGGCAAAGAAGAGGCAAAAACAAAAAAGGCCTATTGCGGAAACATTATACCCGAAGATATGCTTAAAACAGGTAAGATTGCTGATATTAATAAACTTTTGGCTGTAAAAACAGGAAACAATAATTTAAATGCCAATATTAAGCCCAAGACCGACATACCCTTTATGATTGTCTTTTCGGATCTACCTGAACAACTGCAAAATTTTACTGTTAAGGTAATTTCATTTGATAAAGTAAAAGCCAATTAAAAAGATTGACATTTAACCCATCTTTATGATATTTTTTTTGGGTTTTTTTGGCGACGTAGCTCAGATGGTTAGAGCATGCGGCTCATATCCGCAGTGTCCGGGGTTCAATTCCCTGCGTCGCTACCAAGACTTTACAATGCCCCTTAAATTTTGAGGGGCTTTTTTGTTTTCATACAAAGCCTTCCTTCAATAATTTTGATTAAAAATAGGATTTATGATAATAATTGATAAGTCAATGGGACGTTTTATTTTAAGGAGGTTTTATGCCGGGTGTATATGAAATTTATGTAAAAGATCATTTTGCTGCAGCCCATGCCTTAAGGGGATATGATGGCAACTGTGCTAATATGCATGGACACAATTGGGATGTTGAGGCATATATCCAGTGCACAAAGCTTAATAAACTGGGAATTGGCGTTGATTTCAGGGATGTAAAGGGAGTTGTCAAAGATGTGCTGAGCAAGCTTGATCATACTAATCTCAATGATGTAGCAGAGTTTGGTTCCATTAATCCCACTTCTGAAAATATTTCCAAATTTTTATATAAGGAGCTTTCACGTCGTTTGAATACTGAATTTATAAAAGTTGTAAAAATAATGGTTTTTGAAAGCCCTGGATGCGGCTCCTCCTATCAGGAGATATAATTGCCCAAAATTAATATATGCGAGATTTTTTACAGTCTGCAGGGTGAATCCACCTTTGCAGGGCTGCCCTGCATCTTTATAAGATTGTCCGGATGCAATCTTGATTGTTCCTGGTGTGATACTAGCTATGCCAATACACAATATCGATCAATGTCCTTTGATCAAATCTTGAATCAAATTAAAAACTATCCTTGTAATATGGTGGAAGTCACTGGTGGCGAACCTTTACATCAAAAAGGTACTCCTTCATTAATTTCCATGCTTTTAGAGAAAAATTATCATGTTCTTCTTGAAACCAACGGCAGCATAAGTATTAAAAACATCCATTCAAACTGCATAAAAATCATTGATATTAAATGCCCTTCCAGCAATGAATCTGACAGCTTTTTATTTGAAAACCTTGAGTATTTAACTGAAGATGATGAACTTAAATTTGTCATTGCTGACAGGCGGGATTATGAGTTTGCAAAATCCATGATTGAGAATAGATTAACCACGGTGTCACAAAATAAAATTCACCTTTCCCCTGTTTTTGGCCAGATCACACCTGAAATCCTTGCAAAATGGATTCTGGAAGATAGTCTCAGAGCAAGACTCTCTTTGCAGCAACATAAAATCATCTGGGATCCAGAAACACAAGGAGTATAAAACAGATGACTGATAAAGCCATAATTCTTTCAAGCGGCGGTATTGATTCCACAACTGCCATGGCCATTGCAAAATCAAAGGGCAGAGAGATTTACAGTTTAAGTTTCAG
>JBDLIV010000410.1:0-2288 GCA_039714675.1 Thermodesulfobacteriota bacterium | reverse complement strand
TGAAAAACCCACTTACTATCCTAAAAAATCAGATTCCACAGAGAGAAAAGCTGGCCCGGCCATGCTATTCCAGGAGCAGGCTGAAGAAGATCTTGATCCGCATAATGTTATTGTGATCCCTCCTGACAAAAAACAGGACAAAAAGAGTGCTGAATAGAGTAGCTTGATAATATTTCCTCAAACCATCCATATTTTTCCACAAGTAATTTTAATTCAGGGTATTAATAATTTTGCATGCCAAATTTATATCCCACTCCTGGAATAGTGATAATATATTCAGGTTTTTCTGGTGTTGGCTCTATTTTTTTTCTCAACCGCTGGATATGGACATCAAGAGCTCTTGAATGTGAATAAAGCTGTGAATCCTGCCATATTACTTTTTCAATAAACCCCCTGGAAAGTGCTTTGCCAGCATAGGCAGCAAAGAGTTCCAATAAGCCAAATTCTGTTTTTGTTAATTTAATTTCACTACTCTTTATGGCAACCCGCCTAGTTCGAAAATCAATTTCAAGATCCCCAAACCGCTGTTGATTATGAACAACAGTTCTCTCTATTCTATTAAATATTGCTGTAATTCTGGCAGAGAGTTCCAAAAAATCAAATGGCTTTACAATATAATCATCAGCCCCTGTTTTAAGACCTAAGACCTTGTCTGTGAGACTATCCCTGGCAGTGAGCATGATAATGGGAAAGTTAAATTTATTCCGCAGAATTTTACAAACAGCAACACCATCAAGGTCAGGAAGATTCAGATCAAGCAATACAAGATCAGGATTTCTCTTTTCAGCCATGGTAATACCATCCTGACCAGTAAAGGCAGATATAACATTATATCCATCAATCACCAGATTGCCATGTATGGTCTGCACAATATCTTTGTCATCATCAACAAGTAAAATTGTTTTCTGATCAGAATTATTTGTCAATAGTTCCTCCTGGATTTCTGTATCAAGGGTAATAGAATATAGAAGCTGGCGCCGGAACCCGGCCTGCTTTTGACTTTAATTTCACCTTCATGGGCATTCACGACTACCTTTGAGATGGCAAGTCCCATACCGCTTCCCTTATTATGCTGATTCTTTTGGCCGGTATAAAATTTTTCAAAAATATTTTCAAACAACTCTTTATCAATTCCTGGACCCTGGTCTTTTATAGATATTTCAACCCGATCCTTAATTTTTTCAAGGCCAATATGAATAATGCTGTTATCGGACGAAAATTTAATGGCATTGTCCAGGATATTAACAAGTACCTGTTCCATACGCTCAAGATCAATCAGAGCATAAATACTGCCGGGATTTACAAAATCAACACTGATATTTTTTTCCATTGCAACAGGGCTCATTATTTCAATGACTTCTTCAACAAGGGTGGTTATATTTTCCCTGTTAAACTCCCACTCTATTTTCCCAGCCTCAAGTTTTGTAAAATCAAACAGATTATTAATAAGTCCTGTCAAGCGTGTCAGATTTTTTTCCACAATGGTAAGATATTGAAATGCATCCGGGTTTTGTATTGTTCTTTCAAGATAGGTTACACCACCCCTTGCTGCTGTCAAAGGAGACCGCAGTTCATGGGACATGTTGGCAAGAAAATCAGATTTTAGTTTATCAAGTTTTAAAAGCTCTCTGTTTGCTTTTTCAAGATCCATTGTTGCCATTGATACTTTGTTTTCAAGTTGTTCATGGCTCTTGCCAAGACTTGATGCCATCATATTAAAATTATGCCCAAGAACTTCAAGTTCATCATTTGTTTGAATTTCCACCCTTGCATCAAGTATGCCTGAAGAAATCTGTCTTCCCTTATTTTCCAGCTCTTTTAACGGGTTTAAGACGACTTTGTTAATCATGAACATTAAAAATCCTATGATAAAAGCAGTGATACATATGCCTGCGCCGCCAAACATAAGAGCATTCTGTTTTAAGATTTTTTTTGTCTCCAAATAAGGTACCGTAACACGAAGGCCACCTATGATACTTGATACAGTAATTTTTTTAGGATTTTTGTTTTTGCCGGTATGACATTTAATACAACCCTTTGTTCTGTACAGGGGAACCATAAAATCGCAGGAAAAATCTGTAAACCTGTAAACTTCTGTAATTTTTTCATGTTTAAAGCGCATCAATGCCTGTCGTTCAAAATCATCAGCCATGTTATCAATACTGATTGGATCAAGGCTTGAAAGATTTATACTATATGATTTTTTTTCCATTGAATACTGGGAGAGTTTTTTTGTTACCATGGCAGGTGTAAACATCTGTATTGCACCTATTGGTGTATTGAACCGG
>JBDLIV010000409.1:0-2296 GCA_039714675.1 Thermodesulfobacteriota bacterium | reverse complement strand
TTAAGATTCTGCTCTTTTCCCATTCTGATACCATAGGGTGGATTGGCAACAATCATATGATTTTCAAGAGATTCAATATCTTTGAAATCTTTTTGGTCAACTTCTATTTTATTACCAAAATGAAGCCCCATAATATTAGTTTTTGCGGCATTAACAGAGTGTTCAGAAATATCACTGCCTGAAATCATATGGGGTTTAAGCTCTTTGAGATTTTTTTGGGATTCTTTTTTTATTTTATCCCAAAGTAGAGCATCAAAATCAGGCAGTCTCTCAAAGCCAAAACATGTGCGAAACATCTGTGCAGGAACTTTGCAATACTTCATTAGGGCTTCACACAAAAGAGTACCTGATCCACACATGGGGTCATACAGTGGAACTTTCCCATCCCATCCGGATAACTCTATAATAGAAGCAGCAACTGTTTCCTGCATAGGTGCAGATACGGATTCTTCTCTGTAGCCCCTTTTGTGCAGGGGGCCGCCCGAAGCATCAATGGCAAGGGTTGCAAAATTATTATGAATATGAATATTGATGATAATATATGGCTCTCTTGCATCAACATTTGGTCTTTTGTTGGTTCTGTCCCTGAAATAATCTGCTATGGCATCTTTTACCCGTAATCCTGCAAAATTGGAGTGTGTGATTTCTGACTCTGCCACATTTGCAGCAACTGAAAACGTTTTTCTTGGTGTTAAAAATTCTTCCCACCTTATTTTTTTGGCAGCTTTATACAATTGATCCTTATCATGGCATTCAAATCTGACAAGGGGAGCAAGAATCCTTGAAACAAGCCTTGAAAAATAAATAATCCTGTAAAAATCTTTTTTTGATGCCTTAAACCAGACACCTCTGAAAACAGGCTGTAATTCATAGGCTCCCAGAGTTTTAAGTTCATTTACAGCAATATCTTTTATACTCTCAGCAACCTGGGCAAAATATTGAGACTCTTTTTCATAGAGATACTCAAGTTTTGCTTTTTTTCTTGTTTTGCCTTTTCCTTTTTGAAGGATAGTTGTCTTGCCTTTATCCAAAATTTTATCCTTATCTTTTTGTACCTATTTTTAAAAGATCAGCAATATTGGCCTTTGCATCCAGTACGGGTTCAATCAGAGGTTTTGCACAGGTCATCAAGGTGGAAACTCCAGGTCCGTGTCCTGCAAGCAGGCAATCTGAATGAACCACAACACCGATACTGATGGCACCTTTTAAGAATGATCTGCCATAGGAATTATCATGATCAAGCAATGCCACAAAATCACCAAATTTAAGCTTGTCCAGTTTATACTCTTTAACAGTATCAGGATCACTTGTCATGATATCGTAATCGCCTGCTGCTGTATGGGCAGAACCAAGCCCTGAACCCATGCACTGGGCAGGCACAATTGTTGTCACCGGAACTATGATCTGCTCTTTTTGTTTTTTAGACTTTGGCTGTTTTATCTTCATTTTTTTTAAAAGATCCGGATCAAGATTATACAATTTAATATCAGGGTAATCAATTAATTTCAGGCCCTGACCCCGGGTTCTGATGATTATTTTGTCATCATATGTAAGCTGTTTTAAAATTGCTTTTGGAAAATCAATCATTACATGTTCTGATCCTCCATGATGACCTGTAACAACTCCTTTTTCACCCTTTGCATCTCCTGAGACTATAATTGCTTCATTGCCGATACAGGAAAGCAGTTGAAGGGAATTGTTGGGAAATTCAAAGGGTTTTGCACTATTTGCAGAACATGAAACCCCTGGTTCTATATGATCTCCTGCAAGTCCGAAAGCTGAATCACCCACCTGGATATTAAGTGTGATACCGCCAATACTTGGAAGAATAAAAGGCTTGCCTTCATGATCCACTTTCCAGCCCGGCCTGATTCTTGGAGGTCCTGGTTTGCACTGCATGGATAATTCCACAAGTTTTTTTTCATTGGTTTTTAACATTGTAACCCCTATGATATATTTTTTTTAAGTTTGAGTAAAAACGGAATTGCAGAAAATCCGAGGAGGGCACTTATAATAAACATATTTTCAAGCCCTGCAATATCACCGATTATCCCTGCGAGAAATACTGCAATTGCCCTTGCAGCAAAGGAGGCCATCATAAAAAGACCATTGGCTGCAGAGGGGTTGTTTTTTGCATTTTCCTGAATAATTGCAAGCATTACAGGAGTTGTTGAAAGAACAGTAAAACCTGTTACTGCAAGCATTATAATCTGTAAAACTCCGGTTGTGAAAACAAAGAAAAGAATTGCCACCGGTGCAATTACTAATACCCAGAACAGCACTCTCTGCCGGCCTA
>JBDLIV010000408.1:0-2299 GCA_039714675.1 Thermodesulfobacteriota bacterium | reverse complement strand
AGTATTACTGTGGAATAGATCTGCATGCAAGGTCTATGTACATCTGTATTTTAGATGCCAAAGGGCAGGTCAAATTCCACAAGGATGTTAAAACTTCACCTGATGCACTTTTGCAGGCAATAAAACCATATCTTGATGGACTGGTAGTTGCTGTCGAGTGCATGTTCTCTTGGTATTGGGTAGCAGATTTTTGTGAGGATAACAATATTAAATTTATTCTGGGACATGCTTTATACATGAAAGCTATCCATGGAGGCAAAGCCAAAAATGATAAAATTGATTCCTATAAAATTGCAAGTCTGATTCGGGGCGGAACATTTCCCATGGCTTTTGTCTATCCAAGGAGCATGAGATCCACAAGGGATCTTTTAAGGAGAAGAATGCACCTGATGAGGAAACGAGCAGAACTTTTGGGCCATATCCATAATACAAATACGCAGTATAATTATGACCGGATTGGCAAAAATTTGAGGTATAAAAGCAATCGTAAACTTGTAGATGGCAGATTTGCAGATCCAAGTGTGCAAAAAAGTGTTGATCTTGATATTGAATTAATCAATTTTTATGATGATAAACTTTCAGCCATTGAATACTATATTAAAAAACATGCCAAAGTTAATGATTATCAAAGCCATATGCTTTTAAACTCAGTGCCTGGAATTGGCAAAATAATCAGCCTGGTTATTCTCTATGAAATTTATGATATTAAAAGATTTCCCAGGGTTCAAGATTTTGCATCTTATGCCCGACTGGTTAAATGTCAAGCCCAGTCAGCCGGTAAATCCTATGGTACTTCAGGAGCAAAAATTGGTAATGCTCATTTAAAATGGGCTTTTTCCGAAGCAGCAGTTATATTTTTAAGAGGCAATCCAAGGGCAAAAGCATATATAAACAAAATGGCAAGAAAGCATAATAAAGGAAAAGCTCTTTCAATTTTGGCACACAAACTTGGCAGGGCTGTCTATTTTATACTCAAAAGAAAGCGACCCTTTAATATTGAAAAATTTTTGCCGGCATAGTTGAGGACTGCCACAACTCGACGCCTAACTGGGGCAAATGCAGCAACTTTCAAAATGATACAATATAAAAACTATTACAGCATGACTGTCCAAGGTATCATTAAAGGAAAAAATGAAAATGAACTCATGACGCTTTGATTAGAGTGGCAGTACCCGTAAAATTCAATCCGGGTTCCGACGGATAATTTGAAGTCCATTCTCACCCGGATTGAATTTTACTGGAGGCTGTAGCCAAAACATACTTAACTGGTTTGATGACCTGCGCCTCACCTGACCCTGAAACTAACTGGATGATCACAGTTTCATAGTGGTTAAGCCCGTCTTTTGAAAAGGGCAGCATGAGGTCGCCAAATTTATTCTAGGACGTTTATATTTAGCAGCATCAAGGTAAACCTTCAGCATCTAAGCTGAGTAAGAGATCCTCAATATGTGTTTGTAGCAGGTTTAATTACTACTTATTTTTGAATTTAAGTCAGGAAATTTTACTTTGTTAACACTGTGAAAAAGGGAAAATGCATTTTTCCCTAAAAAATTTTTATTGCCTATTGACAAGACTGGGGCTCATATGTGTTAGACTATTTATTCATAGATTCTAGATTATTGCTACAGATTGCCTTTAGGTTTTTTGATATTTTTTCGATACTCCAATCCCACCAACGAATTTTTAATAATTCTTCAATTGTCGTGTCGTCGAATCTTTTTTTGATAAACTTTGCTGGATTACCTCCAACGACTGAATAAGGAGCAACGTCAGATGTGACAACAGAGCCGGTAGCAATTATTGCCCCATCTCCAATGGTAACTCCTGGCATGACCATAGTGTTAAACCCAAACCAAACATCATTGCCAATGATTGTATCTCCTTTGTTTGGCCATGAGTCAGGCATTGCTTTTTCCCAGCCATTTCCAAAAATTGGGAATGGATAATTTGTAAACCAATCGGTTCGGTGGTTGCCACCATTCATGATGAATTTCGTGTCATGAGCTAATGAACAAAACTTTCCAATGATGAGTTTATCTCCGATAAAATCGAAATGGTATTTAACATTTTTTTCAAATGATTTCGGATTATCAAAGTCATGATAGTACGTGTAATCACCAATAATTATATTATTATTCTGAACAATATTTTTTAGGAAAACAATGCCTGATTCTTCAGCAAGAGGGTATTTTAATTCTGGCGAAGGACCATGTGCCATGAGGATATTCCTTTTAAAGTCTAACGCCCACAATCAGGCGAAACCGGGTATTACCAACAACTTTGCAAACCCAACCAACCC